>NZ_JBLZFZ010000094.1:0-17869 GCF_050753385.1 Pantanalinema rosaneae CENA516 | reverse complement strand
AGATGTGTATAAGAGACAGGTGGGAAGATGGGGAGGTGGGAAGATGGGGAGGTGAGGAGATAAGAGAGTGATGAAGGGATAAATCGAAACAATGAACGGGGAACAACTTTCGTTAAGGGTTTGCAATATCCTGAGACAGCCCAATTTTGGCAGATTTACGATGGAAATTAGGAGTATTAATCGTGTGATATGAAATCCCGCCTTCCCCTGTCCTGGTTCGATCGCATTGGGCGATTGGTGAGTTCGCTGGTGTTATTAGGAAGCCTCCAGTTGGTGATAGCGCCAGAACGATCGACGGCACAGGGAGGAGTGGTAGTAGCTCAAGCCACACAGATCGCTGAGGCAGTTACGAGTTTGAAGCAATCGAACGATCGCTGGATTGAGATCAAGTTATCCAGCCAACGGTTGATTGCCTGGGAAGGTGGCATTCCGGTTTATGCCGTCATTGTCTCAACCGGGAAATCTTCAACTCCAACGGTTAAAGGGGTGTTTGCGATTCAAACGCGGCATCGCTATGCCCGGATGCAAGGGGATGATTATGATGTTCCGGATGTGCCCTATACGATGTACTACTACCGGGGGTACGCGATTCATGGCGCTTACTGGCACAATAACTTTGGCACTCCAGTCAGCCACGGCTGCGTGAATGTGGCAGTCAATCACGCTGGTTGGTTATATGACTGGGCAAAAGTTGGCACTCCGGTGGTGGTGCGCGATTAATTCAATGACAACTTCTGGATCAGACTGGCAAACCTGCGATCGCTTTTTAGAACTCCGTTCCCATTGGTTTACGCTGATTGGGGAACATCTGATCGACGATCGCCAACAGCCCTTAGACTACTGGCGGGTGGAACGGGCGGACTCCGTGATTGTGTTACCGATCCAGTTAGAACGCTTGATTCTGCCACCTCCTGCCTATCGCCCCGGCATAAGTCAGTGCAGCCTTGATTTTCCCGGTGGACGACTGCCAGAGGACAAATCCCCTGAGGATGCCGCTCGCCTGATTTTGCAACGCGAGTTAGGGGTGCCACCCACCGCGATCGTTGACCTCACGCCTTTAAATCCTGACGGTTGGGCAGTCAATAGTTCGTTCTCTAATCAGCGGCTATATGGCTTTATGGCTCAGATTCAGCCAGAGTTTGAGCTAACCAGCGATCGCGTCGGCATGAACGTAGCGATTACCCCTGAGGCCATTCGCCAATTACTGCAAACCTTGACGTGCTTACAATGTCGAGCCTTGGTATTGCAATGGTGGCTCGATCGCAGTTCCATCGCTGGAATCAGATAGTCAAACCTTACCTCAGCCCAATCGCATGGTTTTGCAACCAGGCACTCGCGCCGGATGCAGGAAATTACGATCGCTGTCCTGATTCCTCACTATCCAGGCGGTAGTCGTTCTATAGAGAGATTATTTAATCAACGAACTAACTATGAACGCTCGAATCGTAGCAGGACTAACCATTCTGGCAATCAGCACGACCAGTCTTGCCGGGTTCGCTCAAACCACCGCCAATTTACCCGATGTCCAAGGCGACTATTACCGCAACGATACCCCGGTGCAAGGCACAGCCCCACGTCCCTTAATGGCAGGATCACTGTGGCAAGTTGTGGCAACCGAATTGCCCTGTCGCCAGGAGCCGGGAACCGACCAGCCGATCGTTCGCCAATACCGCCAGGGTGAGATTTTACAGGTAGAGGTCTACCGAGGCGGGTCAGATGAAGTCTTACTGAATACAAAAGATGGGACTGGCAAACCCTGGATGCCTGTGCGTGGGAAACGATCGGCCGATCGGTGCTATGTCAGGGCGAATCAGCGCTATATCCAACCAGTGACGGAATAGTACCCGATGGGGTGGTCGGAAACACCTGTAGAGCGGTCGCCGTGGCTGACAGCCGCACCCGAGCCCCGATCGGAAAAGCCGTTTTGGCAGCAATTCGGGCATGGAGTTCTTTGCCGGATGGAGTCAGCAAACAATACCGATGTTCCCGCCCTAAAAACTGGCGATCGCGAATTACTACCGAAGCCATATCATCTGGCTCTAACCGCAAATCCTCCGGGCGTACCATCAGTTCTCCCAACTCACGGTTACTGCTGCCCTCGGTTCTACCGCTTCCTGGCTGGGGTTTGACCTCAAAGCAACCTACCTCGGTTTCCCAACTGCTGCCATTAAATCGAGCGGGTAGAAAGTTCGCCTGGGTGACAAATTCCGCCACAAACCGAGACGCAGGCTCCTGATAAATCGTTTCTGGAGTGCCAAACTGTTCAATTTGTCCCTGGCGCATCACCGCGACATAATCCGAAATTGATAGTGCCTCTTCCTGGTCGTGGGTGACAAAAATCGCTGTCGTCCCCGTAGTTTTCAAAATATCCCGGACTTCCTGCCGTAACCGTAGCCGTACCTGCACATCCAGGTTACTCAGGGGTTCATCTAACAAGATTAGGCTGGGACGGGGAGCCAATGCCCTTGCCAGAGCCACCCGTTGCTGCTGCCCCCCCGACAGTTGATGGGGATAACGATGTTCTAACCCGGCTAACCCAACTAACCCGATCGCTTCAGTCGTGAGTTTCCGAATTTGTTCGGCTGGATACCGCCGTCCCCGCTTGCGACCCGGTTGGACTAACCCAAAGGCAACATTTTTCGCCACCGTCAGATGGGGAAACAGGGCATAATCCTGAAATACCATGCCAATATCCCGATGTTCCGGAGCCACCCAGCGATCGGGACTTGCCACACGCTGCTCATTCAGGACGATCGTGCCCGACTGGGGTCGCTCAAATCCGGCAATTAATCGCAGTAACGTAGTCTTGCCGCAACCTGAGGCTCCCAGCAAACTCAGCAGCGCTCCGGTCGGTAACTGCAAGGAAATCTGGTGAATCGCAGGGGGCAGATCAGGGGAGAATTGCTTAGTCAACTCTTCCAAATGCAAAATTACCGATTCAGTCATTGCCACCCAGTCCCTTGCGATGTCTCCAACCTAATAGAATCATAGACTTCATGCCGCGTCGCGACGCTAAACGGCTGTCTATGATTCCGTCTCTATTGCAATTTATCATCAATAATTCCGCCACGTATAGTAGAGTAGTTTCGGAATAATTCTCATTAAGCTGGCAGGTCGCCCTCGGTCATGACTTTGTTTCCCCAAACTCGTTCGCTCAATACGGCCCAATCACGGTTAGGGGGCTGGACAGTTTTAGTGCTAGCGATCGCAGTGCTGATTGCCGCGCCCATTCTAGTTGTGCTGAGTGCCATCTTCGTCAACTCTGGCGACACCTGGAATCACCTGGCGACCACTGTTCTGCCCACTTATCTCACTAATTCGCTGCTGCTGATGGTGGGAGTGGGCGGCGGCGTGGCCTTGATTGGGGTGGGCACAGCCTGGTTAGTTACCCTCTGTCGCTTTCCGGGACGCTGGTTATTTGAGTGGGCACTCCTGCTGCCTTTGGCGGCTCCGGCATACCTGCTGGCCTACGTTTATACCGATATTCTGGATTTCTATGGGCCGGTTCAAACCGGACTGCGGGAAATATTTGGTTGGCAAACCGTTCAGGATTACTGGTTCCCAAATGTGCGATCGCTGTGGGGGGCGATCGTTATGCTGACCCTGGTGTTGTATCCCTATGTTTATTTGCTGGCGCGATCGGCGTTTTTGTCGCAATCGGTGTGCATGTTAGAAGCTTCCCGCAGTCTGGGTTGCAGTCCCTGGCGCAGCTTTTTCACCATTGCCCTACCGCTCGCTCGTCCAGCCATTACCGCCGGACTCTCGCTGGCACTGATGGAAACCCTGAATGATTATGGCACAGTGCAATATTTTGGGGTGGATACTTTTACCACGGGAATTTATCGCACCTGGTTTGGCATGGGCGATCGTCCGGCAGCCACTCAACTGGCGGCATTGTTAACCCTGTTTGCCCTGGCACTGATCCTGCTAGAGCGCTGGTCACGGGGACAAGCCAAGTATTACCAAACTGCCAATGCCGTCCAACCCCTATCGAGTTATCGGTTACGGGGATGGCGGGCGATCGCCGCGATCGGGGCTTGCCTACTCCCGATCTCACTAGGTTTCCTGATCCCAGCCGGGGTATTACTCCAGATGACCCTAGCTATCTCGGGCACAGCACCCGATATTGATGCTGCCGACGACTATGCCAGCGATGATTTTTCCGGCAGTGATTTCGCTGCCAGTAGTTCGGCAGATGCGTTCTGGAGCTTTGCCAGTAACAGCTTCACCTTAGCTGCCGTCACCGCGATCGTTGCAGTCTTACTCGGTGTGATTCTTGCCTATGGACTGCGCTTACGACCCACACGGGGGATGCGTCTTGCCACTCAAGTCTCTGCAATGGGCTATGCTGTACCGGGTTCGGTGATTGCGGTAGGGGTATTGCTGCCGATCGGCAATTTCGATAATGCGATCGATGCCTGGATGCGCTCTAGCTTCGGGATTTCTACTGGCTTACTCCTGAGTGGTACGATCGCGGCACTGGTGTTTGCCTATCTGGTTCGCTTTCTAGCCGTGTCATTCAGTAGCCTGGATGCCAGCCTATCCGGGATCAAACCCAATTTAGATGATGCCGCCCGCAGTTTAGGTCATAGCTCCATGAGTACCCTTGTGCGGGTGCATGCCCCATTAATGTGGAGCGGCGTGTTAACCGCCACGATGCTGGTATTTGTCGATGTGATGAAAGAGCTACCCGCCACATTAATTGTGCGACCGTTTAACTTCGATACGTTAGCCGTCCGCGTCTATAACCTGGCATCCGATGAACGGTTAGCCGAAGCCGCCGCTCCTGCCCTGGCGATCGTTCTCGTCGGCTTACTGCCTGTCATCCTGCTCAGTTGGAAACTGGCTCACGCTCGCACCCAACGGCAACTGCCCTTAACGGATTGATGCCCAAGCTACTGGATCGCCTTCATAATAAAATCTGCCAGTTCAATCAGTTGGTTTTTATTAAATGCCTCTAACAACACTCTAGCCGCCGCTCGCGGTTCCAGGGGTACAGAAATTTGTTGGGGTTTCCCGGAGGGCGTGGCTACCGCCGCTCGCACTGGCTGAACGGGGGCTGCCGTCGTCGTTGGTTGAACAGCAGGTTGGGCAGCGGGTGTCGTCGGTTGGGCAGCGGTCACCAGCCGTTGGAGATTTGAACCAGGAGCGATCGCCGTGGGTTTGCCAGCAACCAATAGATCACCGGCTTGTTTTAACTCCTTAATTAGGACAGGAGCCAGGACAGCATAGGAATTTTTGCCATTCGCTATCGCCTGTTGGGCAGTTTGAGTCACATTGCGCCACTCAGCACTGGCATGAAGCTGACCCATGCGGCTACATAGGGTTGCCAGTTGTTGCCGGGTGGTTGGGGTATCTCCCTGCTTAAACAGTTGCAGCATCAACTTCAAGGCTTGGTTAATCACTGAACCAATATCCTTACCCGCTTTAGCTGGGGCAGGAGCCGGGGCAGCAGATCCCCCTTGAATCAATCGCAGAATGTAGGCTTGCAGTTCATGAAAAGCGGGTTCTACAGCCTGCACGGTTTGCATGGCATCTTCTTCCCGCAGTCCATAGGGGGATTGCAGTTCCTCGATCAGTTCCTTTAAGGTGTCAAAGCCCTGTAAAAATAGGGTTTCCACCTGTTGATCGACTTTGACTGAGTTTTCTTTTAAGAGCTTAAAGCAGTCTTCCAGGTGATGCCCTACCCGTTGAATGCTGCCAAATCCGAGCATCGCCGCCCCGCCTTTGACCGAGTGAGCCGCTCGAAATAGCTCATTCATCTGCTCTGAATCAGCCATTGTAGATTGCAAGTTGAGCAGTCCCTTTTCGATCGTATCGAGATGCTCTTTGGCTTCCTCGATAAAATAGACCACGATTTGTTGCTGTTTTGTCGCCTGCACAACCCTGTCCCTCTCAGTGCTAACGTGAGATCAAATTTCCAGATGGAACGCTAGACGACACTCGTGAAACTATCGTTTGATCAAGCTGACCGATCGTGGATGTTTTAGCCATTCAGTTAGCCTGCGTTTCGAGTCTTCAGCCCATCGTCCAAACTTCCAGTCATCAAGACCCCGTGGGATCTCCGATGTCTAGATCTAGTATTCCCACTTGATCCCAACTTTTATCTCACTTCAGCCAACTCAAGTTGGGGTCGTGTTCATGGAAATTAGTGAAATCAAGCAACTGGAGCAGCAACTTCGCCAGCAAGCGTATATAGATGGGTTAACTCAGATTGCTAATCGCCGCTATTTCAATGAAGTTTTTGAATTAGAGTAGTGACGATGTGAACGATCGCACCAACCCTTGTCAATAGTGTTAACTGACGTGGATAAGTTTAAAGCCTATACCGATAAACGGTGCGACAGTTGCACTATCAGAACTTAGATTGCAGCTATGGTTCGGTTTACTGACCTATTGCACTGGAGCGTAAATATCCTGATGTCGATCGTGCCTGGATTTGGCAATATGTGGTTTCTGCCGATCGCGGTGCCGTGTGGCGCGATCCCTTCCAACTTGCAACGATTTCAATTCAGAAAATGCCTGTTTGCTTTCTGATTTCTATGTTTTCTATCAGCAAATAGGCATTTGGCTAACTCATTTTGCCTATTTGTTAACTCATTTCAAGGTTTTGAGTAAGTAAATAGCCGATCGACTGACTCATTTTGGTATTTTCCGCAAGCAAATTGACCATTTGCTTTCTCAAACTGGAGTTTGCTTTCTCATTTCAGTATTTTCCGCAAACAAACAGGTCATTGGCTAACTAATTTCAGTTAATGGTGGAGACATCGCCGCGATCGTTCAAAGAACTTTGCGTCACCCCTTCAAATCTCCGACAAGAGGATAACAGTAAAACTATCGGCGACAGATAATCCTGAACTTTTACCAGCAGTTTTCGCCCGCATTCGGCAAGTCCTAACTTTGGTACATGATCCTGAATACGAGTCAGTAATTCGGGTTCTGCTATGCCATGTATCCACCGCACTGGATCACTCCACTTAATCTCACTGGCAAACCGCTGAAGCGCACATTCGGATACCGTCTGACTGTTAATGCTCCAGCCGCCCGGGGTGATCACGACAGGTGGGTCATCCATTGTGATGACGTCAAGTTTGATTGCCCATAATTGACACCCTTGATTTTCAATATAGAAAACGAGAGTCGATTGGCAACTTTGCCGCTCTTGAGCATTGAGGAGATGAGACTCTGATAAAAAGTTCCGATAGGGAGCCAGTTCATTTGGAATACTGAACTCATCCTGTCTCGACCAAATATCTGCTCGCCGACCAGCCAAGCCATACCACTCCTTGAGCGCCAAAGGAAGACTAAAGCCTAATTCCTGTTCTGCCAGGGCGATCGTTGCATTATCAAACCCGTCCCCATTAAACAGAGGTGGATACCAATCGGCAATAAGCTCCTTGAGCAATTGCCATCTTGCCTCACGTTGGGTTGGGATATTTTGAAGCAACGATGGACTGTCCATGCTTAGGTCTGAGGATTTTGTGACAGCTAACGGTAAAGCTCAACGGCGGCAGGCAACATTGGAGACACAACCAAAATCTCTGTCCCGTCCGTTGCAGCGCAGTGTTAGGCGGCTGGCGGTTTCGACTACTTGCGGCTTTTCCAGTAACCAGGCTCACGACTGCAATGCATAACTGCCAAAATCAAAATGTAGTCCTGCTCAATTGTATAGAGAACACCATATGGAAACTTACGTGCCATACACCGCCGAACATCTTCATCAATTTCAGCGTAACGGGTTGGAGACTCCCTGATCCGATAAACTGTATCCTCAATCGCATTTATGAACGCTTGAGCAACTTCAACTCTCTGCTCTGTATAGTATTGAACTGCTTCAGCGTACTCATTCAACGCTTCAGGGTGAAATACATATCTCATGGATCAATCAGCCGTCTGACTTGCGCTAAAGCATCCTCGCCTGAAATTGGCTGAACAGAACCATCTCGCACCTCATCTCGTCGGCGCTTAGCTTCAGTTACCCAAACTGCCTGAATTTCTGAGTCGGTGTCGAACTCCAAGCTTTCCACCAACTTGTCTGCCAGGAGTGCTCTTGACTCACTAGGCAGGGACAATATTTCCTCAGTCAATTGCTCAATAGATCGCATAACACCTCACATAACACTAAACTCTGATGCAATTGTAGCAAAGTTCAATATGCCAGAATTCGATGAAGTAGCCACCTACCTTGAAGCATTTACTAGGAGTCGATTGGTATAGGCTCATATTTGAAGATTGACCGATAATTGTTCGTGAGAAATATGTGAAACAGCGATGTATCGAACTGGGCGTTGAAGCTTTTTAATTTTGCCAAGCTCTTCTGCTCTCTTAAGCCACTCGCCAGCCAATTTTTCAGAGATTCCCAAGATTTTAGCAATATCTTCTTTGTTGCGATCTACAGAAAGAATATCGTCAATATTAGGCAGAAAAAAATTACTGAAGACATTATAATCTGGAAGTGAAGAATGGCTATCAATAGCCTGATTATCGGCAACAGATCGAGCAACTTCTACAGGATCTTGGTTATCTAACCCCTCAGAATTATGGAGAGAATATGGTTTCTCCTCTTGTTCTCCTTTTTCTGATATGTCAATCTGTTTTTCAAGTGAATAAGAAGTTTGTGAAATCTGGTTGGTAACTAGAGAGACATAATAGTTTTTATCGTTTAAAGCTTTTTCGATTTCACCTTTTTGGTAGAGTGCAACAAATAAAGCTGCCGCTCTTGCTTGACAATTTAAGGATTTATCGGGATTAAATACAATGTCTGAAAAGCCTTGAAATTCAAAAAGTTTATTAGCTAAATCTAGATTTTGTGAGAGTGCTGTCAAATATAGCCAATCATAAAACGCTGTTACTGGTTTATCTGGGAAGCGCTCTCCAAAAAATGAATATCCAACAAAATCACCAGTAGTACGTAATCGCTCATCAGTCTTAGCATCTCTACTAGAAGCAGAATATAGATCTGTATAGGGACCACCGTTAGTGAAAACTTTACTTCCTTGATAAGCACACTCTACTGACAGTTTCTTGCCTCGCACTTCTAACATGAGATTAAAAGCACTTAGAGAAACACCTAAATAATTAGCTGATTTTGAAGATATTTCTAAAATAGGACTGATCTTTTGCTTTGCTGCTGCTTCATGCAAAGAGGCAATAGATTTTTGAGCTTGAACCTTTGCCATTCCAGAATGCCATTTAAATTCCACCAACCTCTGATCCACAAATGGGTAATTAAGAACAGGTATAAATATAGGTCGAGAAGCCATATAACTACCTAAAACGGAATATCGTCAAAATTAAGATCATTCACAGGTGCAGTGCTTGGCAAAGAGCGCGTTGACCAAAATTTCCAGTCTTGCCTGGGACAAAAATAACGATCAGAATAGTAGAATTGAACACAACTTGCCTCTCGTAGAGAGTTCTGAGATAGCCATTGCTCAGCGATGGATCTATTGCAAAAATCGACGGACTGTATATAGTCTACTGGAATTGAATTTAAGACTAGGACTTCAGCTTGAGGATGAGTTGTAAAGTTGTCAGGTATACCTAGAGTGGATCTCTCCATAGAGCCATAATCTTGAAACATCTGTTTAAGCGCAACAGGCTGGCTCCTATCCATATTGATCTCACTATTTCTTGCATTATTCGATGCAGCATTTTCTGTATAAAACTTACAGTCCATCTCCCACAAAACAGAAGGGACAAGAGTCAAGATTACCCAACCCTCTTTCTGATCCAATCTAAGGTCATTATTGCATCTATATTTATAAAACATTTGGTAATTGGGGAAGCTAATGCTTAAGCAGATTGCTTCTTTATATCCATCTAGGCGATATGAGTCATTATACTGTGGACGAATATCATAGCTCTGATCTTCAAGCACGCTGCGCCCCAACAAGCCCCTTTGCAAAATACTTGACAGGTTTTGACTGCGTGTAAAATGAACCAATGTTTCAATCTTTTGTTCTATGCAGATTCTTTGAATCTCGGACACACGGGCGTTTTTAGAATAACGAGAAAAGCTTGTCATTGCTTTAGCCTCACAACGGGTTGAAAATCAGTAGACACAACCCTGGCGTTGTCATCATTGGCTGAATTCTCAGATATATCCAAGACTAAATTATGAAATTTCGCCAAGTTAGCACCGAAGCCGTAGCTTCTTAACTGCGTCCTCACCCAGAACTCAAGCCGCCTAACGGCTAAGTTGAGCGGTGGCTAGTGTCCTTTGCATCCCCACCGAGATCTCTCGCCCGTCCGCTCCAACGTGTTGTTAGACCGGGCTTACGCGACAAGTTCACGATTTCTCTATCGCTTTCTGCTTCCTTCTTGCGTAGGTCTGCAAAGATTGCATCCAAATCGTAGTTCAAGGACTTCGCGTACTCTTCGCGGATTCGGTGGATCTCTTCAACAATCTCATCTGTCCACATGACCTAATCTCCCATTAGTTCGTTGGGTGTGCAAAGGATAGGCAACACATAACCGAAATTGAGACTAATCTCCGCCAACTTCCCCTGGATCTGGGCGTTAGCAATGTGCTTACAATTCCAAGTTAACAGGTAATCCATGCCGTGGACAGTTGCGGCGGCAATATGGATTGCGTCAACTTTGGCTTTTGGAGGCAGACTGCTTCGGGCAAGAAATTGTGCGGCTAAATCTTGTACTGCTTGGTTCAACGCCAGCAAGGGAAAATCATGCAAAATCTCCAGTCGTTGAGCGGCAATCTCCACATCCCCCTGCGCCACTTCGTCTAGAACAGCCTCCGAAGTGTAGAGAATAAAGGCGTTTCGACGAGATTCCCACCAGTCTCTTGTGATCTCAATATTTGCAGCCAGAATCAGATCTTTGGTTGATCTGGCTGTGAGGTATCCCAAGATACTGGTTTCGATGTAGACAGTTTCGCTCATATGGAATAGGTTTGGGGTCTTTCCATTTTACGTCTGTCAGGCTCAGGAATCATGTTGGGCTGCTCTATCGCCAAAGTTTCTATTGACCTCAATTTTAGATGGCATATGATAGCAATAACACTGGTGTACTAACCCCAGGTACTGTATTGCAAGCATTGGCAGAAACAGATAAACCAATCTGTTATATTTCACAGCTAAAGCAAGTTTTCCATGAAACACGCACCATATTGCTCTTGTTAGTCCATAGGTCGGTGAGTAAGGTATACCCAATCGCCTAGACAAACTTAGATCAGGTATTTGCTCTAACACATCAAATGGAATCACCAGCAGCCCCAATATAATCACTGTCACGAATGCAGCAATTAACCAAATAATCAGTGAATTGAAATTAACTTGCTTAATCAAGTTCTGCTTGAACACGATCTAACGCTTGCTGATATGAGGGTACTGGATCAATAAACAGATAAAGCAAATTTCCTATCCAAGTAATGACCAAACAAAAACCAGCAATCAAACAGAGCCAGAAAACACTATTCGGAGACCAACGAATTTGGCAGTCAATATCGAAAGTATTTTCCTTCTTTTTATTCTGGGTAATGCTAACAAATGCCTGAAATTTAGCGACAAATGCACAGGATACTCCTGCATTCCCGTCAATAATCTCTATAGTGCCACCTCTAGGAATAACTTGCCCACCTAATCTACGCAGCGCAATCACAACTGCGTCGGTGACTTCCTCTAAAGATTGCGTAGTCTTCACTTGCGTAAAAACAGTTTTGCTTGCCATTAAGTTGTACCTGAATTTGCCGTTATGAAATTGCGAAAAGATTTATCTTGCCCAACAATCAGTTAAACACCCCTTCCAAGTGTGCCCTCAAATTCTCAATACTGCTCCACCTAGACATTAAATTTGGACTGGTTAGCAATTTTGCCTTTGTATCGTACCAACCCCAATCCACCTGCATTGTGTTTCTGTCAATAGGGATCTTGCTGGAATCATGGAAATTGGCAACCCAATGAACCTTTACCCACCGAAAAATACCCCACATGCCAGAATCCCATTGAGGCTTGTCTTCATCACCTTCGTTGGATAGTTCAACTACATGGGTTAGGTAACGCTCACTTTCTGTAGGTGGCCTCTGGGACAGGATGATGAATGCCCCTTTGGGTAAGTTCAATGCATGGGCATCCACTCCTTCCCCCTTCTTGAAGTTCAAGGGAAAGTAAGCTCCGACTGGGTATTGCTTGTATGCCCAATCGTTATCGTCATTTACGTTCTTGATATACTCCAGACGACTAAAATTCTTCATTCTACCTACCCATACTGTTTACTTGAGCGTTAAGCCCTATAGAGATTCTCCCAACTACCTCCTCGCCAAGATCTGCGGTCTAACGGTTCTAGTCAGCGGTTGTAAACGAGCTTTGACACCCACGATCGCCCCCCAACAATCCGTTGCAACAGCATTGTTAGATATCCTTGTCCCCGATCGCTACAACTTTATCCAACCCAACCCAAAACTGGCAACCCAGCGAACAAAACGAAATACTAACAACGCAGCAAACCAGACGATCGCCCTTGACTCTGACCCATAAAACGAGTGTCTTTCTATACTCCCAATTACCTCATTTTACTGAGCCGACGAACCCCCTCTCAACGTAGCTAACAAGGATGGCTAACTATTAATAGACGGAATTTTTCAGCCTAAGATCCCAATTTGGGATCTTAGGCTGAATGATTCAGCCTAAGATCCCAAATCACTACTTATGCCGATTATTTCTGCATAATACGCTGTTTAAGATGATTAGCAAGAATCTTTCCGCATAATTTCAGGTTCATTACGGAGATAGGAAAACGTAATATTAGATGCAATATATATATTTATCTCTATGAAGCTACCGTCTAGGAAATAGCTGAATCAGGTGCGTGATACCTTCGTCTCAAGCCCCATACCTACCGCGCTGAAGCAACCTATGTGCAATAGATTCGCTGATACAGCCTATTTCACAACAAGCGTCACCCAAAAGAGATGGGGCATGCAGAATGAGGCATGTCTCACTGCTCTCGCCGTGGGTGGATAAGCTTCTGTCTACCGAAAATCAAGCCTGGAGTGCGTTGTTGTTTCTATCTGCTATAGGTTGCAGCAGGAAGTTGTTCCTCAATCATCAGAGTTTTACCGCGATCATCAGAGTTTTACCGCGATCGCTGCTCCTCACTCAGTAAACAGAGCAGCCGAAATAGCAAATGGAGCAGCCGAAATCACAAATAGCGATCGCTCTAATGATCGTGTGATGGGGAGATAGGCTGAAAGTCTGTGTAACTCCCGAAAAATGTCCATCACTTCACTGATGAAACCATTTGATGCAGCGATCACATTGCCGCTCCCATGTCCAGTCTCGCAGGAATTCCGCCGCCGATCGCGCCCGATTCAGTGCCTCCTGGCGATCGCGGTAAATGCGTTCCAGTGTTTCCACCACTTCCTCCAGATCAGATTCTCCCCACCCCTCTGTCCCAACTCCGGCAAAAGATTTAACAGCCGCCTGCGATCGCAGAGGATAACCAAGATTGTGCCGAATCAAATCTAAATGTCCTGTATTCGCTGACAGAATAGTGGGAATGCCACAGGCCAGTGCCGCGATCGCAACAGGGTTGCTGGTTGCCTGAGATCGATTCGGGAAGAGGGCAACATCAGCCGCACAGAGCACTTGCCCCAGTGAGGTATAGGGCACAGCACCGAGATCGATCACAGCATCTGGCAGGACACCATGCCTCACGAACCAATCCGACACCGCCAACTGCCCATTTTCCCCAACTTGCGGCAAGTCAATCCCATATCCTGATTGATTGAATTCCGTTAATGTCGTTGCATCATGACTATGCCAACTGGTGAGTAGTAAGGCTTCAGGATGGCGAGTCTGAAACACTTTGAAAGCCGCAATCGTTATATCCTGACCATTGGCATAACTCAAATCACCTCCAGAAAAGATCACAAAGCGATCGCTAAACACATTCGACTTAGGAGCCGGATGAAACAAACTTGGATCAATGCCCCAAACCAGTGTTTCAACCTGTGGCAATCCCAGTTGCTTCAAAATATTGGCATTCCAGGTTGAGTAGGTAATCAAATGATCAAAATCTTTGGCGATCGCGATCGCATCACTACTCCAATTAGTGTTGGTAAACATGACGATACCCATGCGCCGAGTAGATTGGCTATTTGTAGAGTGAGATGACGCGATCGTGCCCGTATGATCTAAGCGTTGGACTAAGCAACTACCAGCATCCAGAGGTGTAGGAGTGAGCGATCGTAATCGAGTTTGATACAGGGGCGGTAATGATTCCAGATCAGCGTTGACTAATAATGTTGGTTGAGATTGCTGATCCTGTAATAGTTGCAGTATCAGATTTGTGCCCAATATGCCCCACTCGGTAGTACCGTTAATTTGCCAATCAATTCCAATCAAGGAGGATGGCGTAGCGAATAGGGATGGAGGTGGGGTGAGGGGAAGTAAGGGAGGTGGGGAAAATGAGGGAGGTGAGGAGGTTGGGAGGGTAAAGTGATCCGTCTGGGCGATTAAAGCGAGTTTGACGCGATCGAAGACTCCTGCCCAATCACCGGGAGCAGTTTGGCGGAATAGTCGCATCGTGGGATACCAGGGGCTATCGTCACGATCGATCATCCAGCGCCAGTCGGGAGCGAAGGACAACAGTAACCATGTGGGTTTACCGAGTGCGCCAGCCAGGTGAGCGACGGAGGTATCGATCGTGAGGATTAAATCTAATTGAGCGATCGCGGCAGCCGTATCGGCAAAGTCCTTCAGATAAGGGCTTAAATCCTGCACTGGTAAGTTTGGATAACTGTTTAATTCTGCTTCTGCCTCCCCTTTTTGCAAGCTGTAAAACTCAATTCCTGGCAGATTAAATAGGGGTTGCCAATCCGTTAAGGTACAAGACCGATAACGGTTGTTTTTGTGATTGGGGTTTCCCATCCAGGCAATGCCGACTTTGAGGGATGAGGATGGGGAGATGGGGAGATGGGGAAGTGGGGACGGGGCTTGCAGGTAGGGAATGGTAGCGGGAACAGTATCGAGAGTCGTGCCAAGAATGCGCGGCAGACTGAGTAACGGCGCATGGACATCGAAGTCAGGTAATGGCGTATCCTGCGCCACCAGTTGATCAATGCCAGGAGCGGTTTCCAGCAGGCGAACTAACGCGGCTTGCGCTTCAACAATCACTCGTCGTCCTCCCCGATCGCGCACCAACGTGGCATACCGGACAAATTGCATCGTATCGCCAAATCCCTGTTCGGCATGGAGCAAAATCGTTTTGCCGTTCAGCGGCGATCCATCCCATTCCGGTTGGGTGAACGGACGACGCGACCAATGTTGCTGCTGCCACCGCCATTCATATTCCACGAACCCTTCCGGAAACTTGCCTTGCAGTAACAGGGCATGACCAAGATTCTTATGCGCTTCCACGAAGTCCGGTCGCCGTTGAATTGCCTGCCGATACTGGACGATCGCTTCATCTAACCGATTCAACCGCCGTAACATGAATCCCAAATTGTAGTAGAGATCCGCAATTTGAGGCTTGAGCGCGATCGCCTGTTGGCAATGGACGATCGCCTCCTCCAGGCGTTCCTGTTCCTGAAGGGCAACCGCCAGATTTTGATGGGCATCGGCATACAACGGATCAAGGGCGATCGCCTGTTTGTAATACCCGATCGCTTCTTCCACTCGCCCCCGTTGCTGCACCACACCACCCAAATTACCCCAGGCTTGAGCAAACTGTGGTAGTAAGGTGACAGCTCGACGCAGATAGTTTTCGGCGGTTTCCAACTGTCCTGCCTGACAAACAATCACCCCGATCGCATGGAGTGCTTCCACCTGATCTGGGTCTTGTTGCAACACCTGCCGATATAACCGTTCAGCCTCCTGGAGATTGCCCTGTTGGTAGTGTTGGAGGGCGGTTTGGAGTGTCGTGGAAAGTTGAGGGGATGGGGAAGATGAGGGAGGTGGGGAAGATGGAGCAGGTTGGTGTTGGCGGGATTTCTGCCGTTTCTGGTGCTTCTTCCCTTTCCGCTTACCCAACCCCTCTACCAATCGATCGCGTCCTTCCCTATCTCCCTTACCTCCCTTACCTCCCTTACCTCCCTTATCTCCCTTACCTTCCCCATCTCCCATCTCCTGCAATAACGCGGTCTTCACCTGAGCGATCGCACTCTCCCAATCCGCGTAAGTCAGTTGTCGAAATATACGCATCGTGGGATACCAGGGACTATCGGAGCGATCGAGCATCCAGCGCCAATCGGGAGCAAAGGGGAGCAGCAGCCAGATCGGTCTACCCAATCCACCCGTAAGATGCGTCACTGCCGTATCCACACTAATCACCAAATCTAGTTGATGAATCAGGGTTGCTGTATCAACAAAATTCTTTAAGTGATGGCGTAGATCAATCACTTCAGAATGAGCTTGTAAAAACTCTAAATCCGTTGTAGTAGGATCTTTTTGCAAACTATATAGTTGCACTCCCGGCAGCTCCGCTAATGTCAATAACAACGATAATGGTACTGCCCGACTGCGGTTATACGGATTCTCTGGATTTCCTGACCACACAATTCCCACCTTTAACTGCGCATTGGGAGAGACAGGCAGTATCGGAGTTAAAGTCCTTTCCCCCTCATCTCCCTCACCTTCCTTAACTCCCCCATCTTCTCCACCTTCCTTAACTCCCGCATCTCCCAGACGATCGCCAATCCACAAATACGGCACATCCGCCGGAACCGTTTCCAGGGTCGTCCCTAAAATATGTGGCAAGCTTAATAATGGAGCCTGGACATCATAGACCGGTGGTGGACTACCGTAGGGAATTACTTGCTGCACATCTGGCAATTGCTGGATTAAGTGAATCAACGGCTGATGACATTCCAAAATGACTCGTCCACCCAGTTTCGTCACGATCGCCACATAACGCACAAATTGCAGCAAATCACCCATGCCCTGTTCGGCATGAAGGAAGATTGTCTTGCCATGCAACGGCGACCCATCCCAAAGCTCACCCGGAAATGGACGCAGGGATTGAAAGGTGGGTAGCTTCACATGCCAGCGCCACTCATATTCCGCAAAGCCTCGCTTTAGATCGCCCCCTAACAACAGGGTCAAGGCTTTGTTCCAATGACCTTCCGGAAACTGCGGATCGATCGCCGTGGCTCGTTCGTAATGCTGAATCGCTGTCTGTAAATCCCCTTGATCCCGAAACACATTGCCCCAGTTGTTGTATGCCTTAGCATTATTGGGATTCAGCGCGATCGCCTGTTGATAATGCTGAATCGCTCCCTCAAAGTCACCTAATTCCTTCAAGGCATTGCCCAAATGGTTGTGAGCCGCCGAAAACTCCGGTCGCAGTTCCACCGCTTGGCGATAACACTCGGTCGCTTCCTGATATTTTTCCTGCGAGAACAGCAACAAGCCTAGATTGTTATAGGCATCAGCGTAATTCGGTCGTAGGGAAATTGCCTGCTGATAATGGTGCAGCGCTTCCGCTTCCCGCCTTTTCTCCCGCAGAGCATTGGCATAGTTATTATGGGCATCGGCATAATCCGGTTTCAATGCCAATCCTTTTTCGTAGTACGGCATCGCTTCATCTAACCGTCCCTGCTCATGAAACGCCACCGCCAAATTATTGTAGGTATCATGATGATTCGGATTCAGCATCAACACCCGGCGATAGTGCGCGATCGCTTCCTCCAACCGCCGATCCTGATGGGCAATCAACCCCAGTAAATGCCAAGCGTCTGCCTGTTCCGGCTGCTCTGCCACTAACTGCCGACAGAGTGCTTCAGCCTCTTGGACTCGTCCAGCTTGATGCTCACGGATTGCCGCTTTGAGCGCGGCGGGCAAGGGAGGTGAAGGAGATGAGGAGGGTGGGGAAGGTAAGGGGGATGAGGAAGATCTGTCTCTTATACACATCT
>NZ_JBLZFZ010000093.1:0-18804 GCF_050753385.1 Pantanalinema rosaneae CENA516 | reverse complement strand
AGATGTGTATAAGAGACAGATGGGGGAGATGGGGGAGATGGGGGAGATAGAGACGATACTTTTGCTCCCTCACCACCCTTATCCTCCTCACCACCCTCACCACCCTCACCTCTCCTCCGGCTAGACAACCTGAAAAAGCACTACACCTTAGAGCAGAACCTATTAACGCGGCTGTTCTCTGACGGGGGGCAGACGATTCGGGCAGTGGATGAGATTGACCTGGAGCTGTATCCCGGTGAAACGTTGGGATTGGTGGGGGAGTCGGGTTGTGGGAAGAGTACGTTATCCCGCACAATTTTGCAGTTGATTCGACCGTCGGCGGGTCGGGTGGAGTTTTTGGGACGTGATCTGACTCGGTTATCCCGCCAGGAGATCCAGCAACAACGGCGGCAGATGCAAATGGTGTTTCAAGATCCTCGGGCTTGCTTGAATCCGATGATGACCGTGGGAGAAAGTATTGCGGATCCACTTCTGATTCATCGATTGGCAACTTCAGCCCAGGCGAAAGTCCAGGTGTTGGCAATGCTAGAGCGGGTTGGATTGCTGCCCGCAGAGGATTACTATCGTCGCTACCCGTCGGAGCTATCAGGTGGACAGCAGCAACGGGTGGCGATCGCCCGCGCCTTGATTACCCATCCGAAACTGGTGATTTGCGATGAGCCGGTCAGTATGCTGGATGCCACGGTACAAACCCAGGTTTTAAATTTGATGAGAGAATTAAAACAGGAGTTTGAACTAACCTATCTATTTATTACCCATGATTTGTGGGTAGCGCGGTTTTTCTGCGATCGCATTGCGGTGATGAATGCGGGCAAAATTGTGGAATTGGGTAACACAGAGGATATCTTTACCCACCCTCGCCATCCCTATACGCAAACATTGCTGCAAGCGGCTCCCTTACTGGCACGACAATAATCTACCTGGATGGGGTATATCGGAATTTCGGTGGAAAGACCGACAATAGTAGATATGCTATGGGATAATCGCTCAGATCTCAGATGACTCTCTCTCAACCAGCAGAACGAATTGCGGTGGCGATCGAAGCAAAAACTACCAGGGTGTTTATCAGCTACCGTAGCCAGGAGCCAGACCAGAGTTTAGCTCAACAGTTGCATGATGCTTTAGTCACGGCTGGGTATGCGGCATTTATGGCGGGTGAAAGTATCCACATGGGCGAAAAGTGGGTACAGCGGATTGATCAAGAGTTACAGGAGTGTGATTATTTCCTGTTGCTGCTGTCACCGCAGGCGGCGATTAGCGAAATGGTGATGGAAGAGGTACGGCGAGCCAAGCAACTTCAGGACAGTCGCCCGAACCATACGCCGATGATTCTCCCCATTCGAGTCAATTTTCCCCTAGATTCGCCATTAAGCTACAACCTGCGGGGCTACCTGCACCAGATTCAACAACGGGAATGGAAGTCGTTTGAAGATACCCCCAGGATTTTGGGAGAAATTCTAGGGGTGATCGAAAACCAGCAACCCGTCAGGCATGTGGTAGAGGACTTAGAGACTCCAGCTGCCCTATCCTATCCCCTCTTCTCAACTTCTTTACCGTTGCCAGTAGCGGAACCGGAGTTGCCAGAAGGGCAGGTGGATCTCGCCTCCGCGTTTTATGTAGAGCGCCCCCCGATCGAGGAACGCTGCTATGAAGCGATCGTCAAACCGGGTGCCCTGATTCGGATTAAAGCTCCCCGACAAATGGGGAAAACCTCGTTGATGGCGCGGGTGATGCATTATGCCGGACAACAGGGATATCGAACGGTACCGTTGACCTTTCAAATTGCTGATGCGGCGATCTTTAGCGATCTGGATAGGTTTCTCAAATGGTTCTGTGCCAGCATTACGCGGCGGTTGCGTTTACCGAATCGGTTAGCGGAGTTTTGGGATGAAATTTTCGGTAGTAAAGATAATTGTACGGCTTACTTTGAGGAATATCTGCTCCCAGAAATCAGCGATCCCCTGGTGCTATGTCTGGATGAAGTGGATATGGTGTTTAACCATGCCGAACTGGCGGCTGATTTTTTCGGCTTATTACGGGCATGGCATGAATCCGCGAAAAATAGTGACCTGTGGAAGCAACTGCGGCTGATCGTGGTGCATTCGACGGAAGTATATATTCCGATGAATGTGAACCAATCGCCATTTAATGTGGGATTGCCGATCGAACTCCCTGAGTTCACGCCTGACCAAATCAAACATTTGGCATATCGCCACGGCTTAGGCTGGACGACGGCGGCTGTCGAGCAGTTAATGGCAATGGTCGGCGGACATCCTTACTTAGTCCGGACAGCCCTCTATCATATTGCTCGCCGCGATTTAACTCTAGAGGAATTGCTGGAAACGGCTCCTACCGATGCGGGGCTGTATGGCGATCATCTGCGACGACATTTGTGGAATCTGGAGCGCCACTCCGAAATGGCATTTGCCGTTAAGCGATTGGTCACTGCCAAAACCCCAGTGCGATTGGATTCGGTGCAGGCATTCCAGCTTTATAGTATGGGATTGGTGCATTTGCAGGGCAATGATGTCACCTTCCGCTGCAACCTGTATCGCCACTATTTTCGCGATCGCTTGGCGGCAAGCTGGCTCCCGTTTCTGCCCACCTGTAATCTCAAGGAAGAGAATATTCTGGCGGCGATCGTGTTTACAGATGTGGTCAATTCCACCTCGCGGATGGCAGCCGACCAGACCCATACCCTGGAACTCGTGAATCGTGACTTTCAATGCATGATTGATTTGTGTCAGGAGTTTGAGGGACTGGTACTGAAATCCACTGGGGATGGACTGTTGATGTATTTTGCCAGTGCCGTGAAAGCCGTTGCCTGTGCCTTAGAAATTCAACGATCGCTGACAACGAATGCGATCGGTTTGCCCCCGGATGATGTGCTGGTGCATCGGATTGGGGTGCATTTAGGGGAGGTAATGTTTAGTGGTACGGATGTCATGGGTGTGGGAGTCAACATTGCGGCGCGACTTCAGACCCGAGCAGAACCCGGTAAAGTGTGTATTTCCCAGACTGTTTATGATGTAATCAAAAACCATTTATCGTTACAGGTAACGAGTTTGGGTAACTGCCAGTTAAAAGGCATTACCGAATCGATGCTGCTCTATCAAGTAGCCCCATGAACACGTCACTTCAGACTGGTTATGAGTATCAGGTTGGCGGTAGCTTACCCGTTGATGCGCTTACCTATGTCATGCGGCAGGCGGATATTGACCTGTATGACGGCTTAACTGCCGGAGCCTTTTGTTATGTCTTGAACTCCCGGCAAATGGGCAAATCTAGCCTGCGAGTTCGGACGATGCAACGGTTGCAGGCAGATGGAGTTGCCTGTGCCGCGATCGACCTGACCAAAATTGGTAGCCAGAATATTACCGCAGACCAGTGGTATGCCGGAATTGCGCGGGGTTTGATCAATGGTTTTGCCCTGACCGAAGTAATTAATCTCCGAACCTGGTGGCGCGATCGCGATTATCTGTCGCCAGTGCAACGCTTGAGCGAGTTGCTGGAAACGGTGGTGTTAGCCCACCTGTCATCCGCGATCGTCATTTTTATTGATGAGATTGATAGTATTCTCAGCCTCAATTTCTCGACCGATGATTTTTTTGCCCTGATTCGTGACTGTTATAACGATCGGGCGGATAAACCACACTACCAGCGACTCACCTTTGCTCTGTTGGGGGTTGCCACACCCTCTGATCTAATTCAGGACAAAAGCCGGACTCCTTTTAATATCGGACAAGCGATTCACCTGGCAGGCTTTCAACCGCCGGAGGCTCAACCTCTACTGGTGGGATTAGCGGCTAAGTCCAGTGATCCCCAAGCGTTACTCCACGAAATTCTGCGCTGGACGGGAGGACAACCTTTCCTGACCCAAAAGCTTTGTAAATTGGTACACTCTGCACCTGGTTTTGTTGAGGCGGGAACGGAAGTCGTCTGGCTACAAAATTTAGTCATTGCCCGTATTGTCAATAATTGGGAAGCTCAAGATGAGCCCGAACATTTGCGGACGATTCGCGATCGCTTGTTGCGAGACGAACGGCAGCGATCGCGCTTATTAGGGTTATATCAACAACTGCTGCAAACGACTCAATTACCGATCGATAACAGCCGGGAACACATGGAACTACGGCTATCGGGGTTGATTGTTGAACGCCAAGGCTTATTACGAGTCAGTAATCCGATTTATCAAGCCGTGTTCAATCTGGGTTGGGTAGAAGCTGAACTAGCTGCCCTCCGTCCCTATGCAGAAGCGTTTGCGGCATGGATGGCTTCTGACTGTCAGGATGAGTCCCGGCTCCTGCAAGGGCAGGCGTTACAGGATGCTTTGAAATGGTCGGCTTACAAAAGTTTGAGTGATTGGGACTACCAATATTTACGTGCCAGCCAGGAGTTAGATAAACGACAGGTGCAACTGGCATTAGAAACCCAACAACAAGCGAATCAAATTTTGGCAGCAGCCCAACGTCAAGCCAAACGCACGATTCGTAAGGGATTCGCTGGATTGGTCGTAATGTCGATCGCCGCGATCGCCATCATCGTCTGGGCAAATATCGTCACCAAGGCCGCCCAGGAAGGGCTGAAGCTAGAGCAAGCAGGTGTGAATGCTTTACGCCAGTTTATTTCTGATCCTGTAACAGCTCAAACTCAAGAAATTGAAGCGCTACTTGCCGGAATGAGAGCAGGGCGAGAATTACAGGCAAATCAAAATCGGTTCTCATCTCGGCAACGTTCTCTCACTACAATTCCCTGGTTAGCGCTGAACATTATGTTGGACAAGATCTATGAACAGAATCAGTTCATTGGTCATCAGGGAAAAATTTATAGTGTTAGCCTCAGTCCGGATGGCAAAAGCCTTGCCACTATTTCAGAAGATGGCACAGTGCGGTTATGGAGTTTATCGGGTCAACTGCTGAAACAGTTCCCGATCAAGATCGATCGGGCAGCCAAAATGACCATGAGTATTAGTTTTAGTCCCGATGGTCAATATTTGGCAACGGCTTCAGAGTATGGGATTGCCCGATTGTGGGATTTGACTGGACAAGAACGAGCCCAATTCAAAGGGCATCAGGGGCAGGTCTGGTCAGTCAGTTTTAGTCCGAATGGACAACGATTGGTCACGGGGGGGGCAGATGGGATCGCCCGGATCTGGGATCTGACGGGGAAGGAATTGGGGCAGTTACGTGGTCATCGTCAGGATATTTGGGCAGCCAAATTTAGTCCGGATGGTCAACAAATTGCCACCGCGAGCCAAGATGATACCGCCCGCCTCTGGAATCTATCTGGGCAGCAATTGGTGCAATTTCAAGGGCATCAAGGTGGAGTGTTTAGCCTGAGCTTTAGTCCTGATGGTCAACAATTAGCAACCACTGGGGCAGATAAAACCGTGCGAATTTGGAGTGTATCTGGGCAAGCATTGGCACAGTGGCGAGGTAGCCGAGATCTAATTTTCAGTGTAAGTTTTAGCCCAAATGGACAGTTTTTGGCAACGGCTGGAGCCGATAACACCATTCGGATTTGGGATTTATCGGGTGAACAGTTAGCTCAACTGAGAGGACATCAGAACTGGGTGTATAGCATCAGTTTTGCCCCCGATCGCCTGCATCTGCTTTCTGGGAGTTGGGATACAACGGTACGGCTCTGGAACCTGTCAAATTTACAAGGAACTTCTCGCCAGCAAGTTGTTCAACTGAATGCCAGTCGCCGCGATGTTTGGAGCGTTAGCTTTAGTCCCGATGGTCAGATGATTGCAGCCGCGGGTGAAGATGGCATTGCTCGTCTCTGGCAGGCTTCGGGTCGGCAGTTAGCAGCATTGAAGGGACATGTGCAAGGCATCAATAGCATTAAATTCAGTTCAGATGGACAATGGCTAGCCACAGCAGGTCAGGATGGTACGATTCGGCTCTGGGATACGATGGGTCGATCGCGAACAAAATTCAGTGGGCATCAGGGAGCCATCTATGGTTTGAGTTTCAGTCCGACTAAACCCCTAATTGCCAGTACGGGAAACGACGGTACTGTTCGGCTTTGGGCAATATCAGGAGAACAATTAGCTCAGTGGAATGTTAGTCAAAAACCAGTTTATAGTGTGAACTTCAGTCCTGATGGAGAGCGGTTAATTACAGCCGGAGCCGATGGCATGACTCGTCTCTGGAATTTATCTGGTCAGCAGGTGCTTGAACTTTCTGGGCATCAAGGGAGTGTTTTAGATGCTATGTTTAGTCCCCAGGGTAGTCAAATTGCTACTGTAGGTACTGATAGTACAGTCAGACTATGGGATTTATCAGGACAGCCGTTAAACAGATTTAATACTGGAGGCGGAACTTTAGATGTTAGCTTTAGCCCGGATGGGGAGAGTATTGCAATTGCCCAACAGGATGGCACTGTGCAAGTATGGTTAGTAGTGGCTGGTCAGCCGATCGCGTCATTTCGCGGATTTCAAGGTCGGGTGTATAGTGTTAGCTTTAGTCCAGATGGACAATATCTGGTAGCTGCCGGAAAAGATGGTACGGTACGGCTGTGGCGAATTGAGCAACTCGATGCTTTGTTAGATCGTGGCTGTACCTGGCTAAAAGACTATCTTGCTCTTCACCCCCAAGAGGCAAGTATCTGCTCCAAGTCTTCGCTAACCGACCTTTGATTTAGAGCTTCCGGAGCAGACAGAACCTCAGTGAAAAATTAACTAAGCCTGGTCTATGTCCTACTGTTGATCTACACTTTTGGTTTGGCAGTAAAATAGTAGGTAGGTAGACCTGTTAAATCACTTCTCCTCTAACATCAATTCTGGAGGGAAGGAAGGGGAAACCAATGAACAAACTTGCACTCGTTCTTGTACTCATTGCCTTTAATGGCACTCCTGCTTTTGCGGCTAGCTTGCCCAGTGTAAGCAAAGTTGGGCGTGAAGCGGAAATGCCTTACAAGGGGAATTGTGGGCAGGCGGAACTGATCTCCAACAGAACTACCCCGCTACATTCTATTGTTGACTTTGCTGACCCGCCTGAACCACCCACGCGAGGAGGCAGCGATCCTGGCTTTAAGGAAATTTCCGGTTAGTGGAACTGGCTTTAGAATGTATACACCATCCGGATTGCCCATTCCCAAATGGCGTTAGCCCGATCGTTGTCTGGATTGGTCACAACCATTAGGCGGGGGCTGAAGCTAATATTGTCATTAATTAAAAAGCTATAGTATGCCTCAATGTTGGTTTGAGTAGCATCCCCCAGATCACTGTCAATAAAGGGTTGCCCGGCAGCGATGCCCACGGTAGATCCGGGAATGACTAAATTACGCACCGTCATACCGATCGCCCAGGTTTTGGGAGTTAAGTCCAGGTCGCGATCGAGGATGTCATTAAAGCCGTGATAGCCAGCCATCCCTAGCCGACCAAAGATAGCAAATTGGCGATTTAATGCCCATTCTGCATTCAACCCACCGGCGGAAATCTGAGTGCCGTTGATCTTGGCGGCGGTATATTGCAGGCGCAGGACGAGATCCCTAGTGAACGCATATTCCAGTTCGGCACTGCCCTGATACTTATCCGCAAAGAACCCTTGTTCGGGATCGGCGGCATCGGCGGCGACATATAATGCCCGGACGGTCAGGGGAGGACTGGGCTGCCAGGTAACTACAACGCCAGCCCCACCCGGACGATCGACCTGATTTTGCACAATGAACGGATTGTTAGCAAAAAAACTAGAGGCAAAATTGGTCGCTGAGTCATTGGCAAAGCGGTTGTAGTCAATAAAGTCTCTGGGAGACAACCGTGCTCCTACGGTTAAATTTAGATTTGTGCCCACCGGGAAACTATAGTAAAGCTTCCGAAGCTGAGCTTGGGGGCTAACCGCCACATAATCTAAGCCACCGCCATCTGCCAGGAGTCCTTCTGTTCCGAGCCGATTCTGGCGACGATCGTGAGCCAGACTAATCGCATCCCCGCCATTGTTCCCTGCTTCTAGCTGCGTATGCAGTAAATCCTGCCCCGTGAAACTGGTAAGCCAGTTGAGGCGAGTTCGCAGGACGATCGTTCCTGCTGCTCCACTGCCATTGGTCAGTACCCCCACTGTTTGACTCGATAACTTTGTGGTGGTAGAAAACTGCTGCTGCTCCAGTTGGGCGAGTTGCTGATTCAGCCGATCGCCTCGTTGCTGGAGATCCGTCGCGATCGCCCCATAGGCTAGCTGTAACTGTTCCAGAATCAGCAGATCTTCCTGTAATTGTTCCTGATCTAAACCCGCCCGCTCCCTTAATAGAGCCAACGCTTGACTCACGGCAGCCGCAAACTCCTCCCGCGTCAAGGCGCGATTTCCTTGAAAGCTGCCATCCGGGAGCCCGACCAGCAACCCATAGCGTTCTACGAGCGATCGTAAGCTTTGGTATGCCCAATCGGTAGGGGACACATCCTGACTAAGTGCTTCCAAGGTTTGCATCTGTGCCATCGGGTCATCGTCGTCGAAGGGCTCCAAGCAGGTTAAGGGATCGGCGCAGGTGTTGAGCCCGTTGCCACTGGCTTGGGCGACTGGTGATCCAGGCAGAGATGGAACTGCCGCCGCCACGACCTCTCCTTGCCAGCCCAATCCAATCCAACTGATTCCCAGGTAGCTGATCCCTCCGATCAGCCAATTTTGTCTTTTCATGCCATCGCTCCTCGTAACCACACACACAAACCTTCAGCCACCTGACGATGGATAGCCAAGCCCAACCCTGATAGGACTGGCATCTTAGTCTCAACCGGATGCATGAACCGGGTGGTTTAGCCTTTCAGCTTGACGGACAGGGAACTGCCAACCGAGCCTAATTCCTCAAATCTTTTATCAAAACAATATGTATTTACGCCAAATCTTTATCCAATCAAAATAGAAGGCATGAAAAGAGGGCTGTAGTTAAAGGGAATTATCAGGCAGTGCAATGATAGCAAGCTGTCCTCAGTTTGAGGGCATTCTAGATTTAGCCAAACCCCGTGACATTTACCCATAAATCTGAGTAACATCATGGCGTAAACTATATCGACGTAACGAGTAGTATCAGACTATTTAAATTCTTTATAGATAGATATTTAGCTGGTTCTACAGAGTATTCAGGTCATGATTTGGTTTATCCGCATGTTGCGGTTGATTATCTAGCCCACCTACATGAAGTCGAGCTTGATACTGTGGTTGAGTCAAACGATAACACCTGTCAGGTAACGATCGCGGATCATACTTGTCGCATCCACTTACCTCCGGCGTTTACGGTGGTTCAAGCGGTTTCCTTCAAACAACAGTTTCAGCAAGTTTGCCAGGATCACCCTGAACTAAAGCGGGTGATTTTAGACTTTGGGCAGACAAAGTTCATGGATAGTAGCGGAATGGGGGCGCTAGTTGCCAGTCGCAAACTGACCCAAAAACAGCAGTTGGAACTGATTTTGCAAAATGTGCCACCCCAGGTAATGACTGCCCTATCACTGGCGGCGCTCGATAAGATGTTTGTGATCGAGCAACGATCGGAAGCGCCAATGAAAGCACCCACAACTCAGGGTACAGCGCAACCTGCGGCGGTGACATCCATTAAATCGGCTCAGTTGTTGACCAACCCGTTACCCGGACGATCGATGCCGAAGCGGTTGATGAATATTGTTAAACCGGGTCAGCCGTTTGTCACCCATCCGTCGGTTAAATCGCTACCGAAACGGTTAATTGATATTGCCGGATCGATCGTGGGGTTGGGGATTACCGCGATCGTATTGATCCCGATTGCCGTAGCGATTAAACTGGATAGCCCTGGACCGATCTTTTTTGGACAAGTTCGCTGTTCTTCTATGGGTAAGCGGTTCCGCATGTGGAAGTTTCGCTCGATGGTGACGGATGCCGAGAAGAAAAAGCATTTGGTGAAAAATCAGGCGAGTGGGGCAATTTTTAAGAATGCCAATGATCCCCGGGTGACTAGGGTAGGGCGAATCCTGCGGAAAACCAGTTTGGATGAACTGCCGCAATTCTGGAATGTGCTGAAAGGTGAAATGAGCCTGGTAGGCACCCGTCCACCTACCCCAGATGAGGTCGAGCGGTACGAAATTCCGCAGTGGCAACGGTTGGATATTAAACCGGGTATGACGGGCGAGTGGCAGGTGAACGGTCGATCGTCGGTATTAGATTTTGAGGATATTGTCCGGTTGGATTTGAAATATCAGGAAAACTGGAGCTTGATGTATGACTTCAAGCTGATCCTCAAAACAATTTGGGTGATCTTCAATAAAGATTCTGGAGCCGTCTAAACCGCATCATGAACCTGTGGCATTAAAACGTGGCATTGATCACGGTTAGTTGCTCTGGCTCTGGTTCAATTTGGTAGGGCATCAGGTGCACGTCCTGCGCGACTGCCAGTTGGTTGACCACAAACCAGCTTTCACCGGGGCGAATACCTCCCCCAATCGGGCATTGAGGATGCTGTACCAATGGGGTGATGACGTTGCAAGTTATGGTCAATGTGTCACCTAAATCCGCCGCTCGCACCGTAGAGTTGTCTTCTACCAGATCACTTTTACGGCTGGGCATGGGTTCTGCTGCGATCGAGCGATCGCTGGCAATCCCATTCAGGCTAACGGCAAGCATCGTACTGAGGCAGAACACGGTGCTGAAGCGGACGGAGCAGAATCGTGGCGACCAGTTTCGGGATAACACAGGGCTAACCATAGGACATCACTCCTGATCTCGTGCAGTTCAAGGCAATACTGGCTTCCTACTCTATTTTACCGTAGGCAATTGCGTCAAAAAATCTGTATCAAAGGCTACAGTTTGTATCGTTTTATTGCTGTGGGGATCAATCCGCCACTAGTTTTTTCAGGCTGGGGAATGATGGAAGTAGGACAAACATTTGTTGCTATTGCTAAAGTTTTTGTCCGGTAAATAGGTAGAAATTCATATTGAGAAGGTGCCCTATATGGCAGGTTCACTCTTATCGGATGCCGGTCAACGGCTGGAACAAGCCCTGAAATACACCACAGTTTCAGAAGATGCGATCGAGTCTCTAAAGTATCCGCAAACTAGCCTGAGTGTGTCGATTCCCGTCCGGATGGACGATGGTTCATTGAAAGTATTCCAGGGCTACCGGGTGCGGTATGATGACACGCGCGGTCCGGGTAAGGGTGGGGTGCGCTACCATCCCAATGTGAACATGGATGAGGTGCAATCCTTAGCGTTCTGGATGACCTTTAAGTGTGCGGCACTAAACCTACCCTATGGGGGAGCCAAGGGCGGGATTACAGTCAATCCGAAGTCCCTCTCCCGCATGGAATTAGAGCGGTTGAGTCGGGGCTATATTGACGCGATCGCGGATTTTATTGGGCCGGATGTCGATATTCTGGCACCAGATGTTTACACCAACTCCATGATTATGGGGTGGATGATGGATCAGTACAGCATCATCAAACGCTATTACTGTCCGGCAGTGGTGACTGGCAAACCGATCGGGGTGGGCGGTAGCCTGGGACGGGAAACGGCAACAGCTATGGGAGCGTATTTTGTCGTTCAGTCGATGATGCCCAAGTTCGATCGGGTGCCGCAGGAGACTACCGTAGCCATTCAAGGGTTTGGTAATGCGGGTGGCTATCTGGCGGATCTCCTGTTTCAGGCTGGGTATAAAGTTGTGGCAGTCAGCGATTCCCAGGGTGGGGTCTATGCAAAATCGGGTTTGGATATTCCCAGCATTCGGCAGTTTAAAAACTCCACGCGGGGAATTAAAGCCATGTATTGCGATGGTAGTGTCTGCAATTTAGCGGAAGGTCACGAGTTAATCACGAACGAGGACTTGTTGGAATTAGATGTGGATATTCTCGTTCCCGCCGCCTTAGAAAATCAGATTACGGACGCGAACGCCGATCGCATCAAAGCCCGCATCATCTTTGAAGTAGCGAATGGCCCGACAACGTCAGCCGCCGACCAGATCCTGGATCAAAAGGGCATTTATGTCTTTCCGGATATTTTGGTCAATGCGGGTGGGGTGACAGTCAGCTACTTCGAGTGGGTACAAAACCGTAGTGGCTTGTACTGGTCCCTGGGAGAGGTCAACCAAAAGCTGCAAGTCCGGATGGTCGAGGAGGCGGAATGCATCTGGTCGATCGCGCAGGATCTGTCGATTCCCCTGCGGACGGCTGCCTATGTTCATGCGATTAACCGCCTGGGAGAAGCCATCAGTGCAAAGGGTACTCGCGACTATTACATTAATGGTCACCATTAAATGATTAGCGATTTTCGTAGGGTGCGTTACGGCTTCATGACCACCCTACTTGATTAAATTCGCGATCGTCAGTTACCAGGTTGGATCAGAGAATAGGTTGATCGTGAGGTGCTCTCGATCGGCCGGAACGGTGCTAATGCAACTACAGATCGTTTCGCCATCCTCTAATTCCACCTCGCAGGCATGGCAGGAACCCATCAAACATCCGGTCGGGATCGAAATTCCGGCGCGGGCAGCGACCTCTAGTAGCGGTTCTCCCGGTTGGGCAGCGATCGTCACATCATCGGGCAAGAAGTGAATGCAAACATTCATGGCAGGATTCTAAAAAATGTCTAAACGTCGTCGGATTTTCTGGAGTTAACCCTTACTGTAGAGGTCAAGGACAAACGGGTACGTTGCACCGAAAGGGTTAGGGATATTTCTATAGGGTGTTTGATGATGCCCTATAGAATTTTTGTTTTAAAGCCTGGAAGTTAAATTAACCCCAGAGGAACGATCGCCAGAGCATCTCAGAACAACTGGATCTACTTCCGGCTCTCCCTCATCTTTCCCATCTCCCTGACCTCCTCACCCTTCCCACTCCTCATTCATTGACTGACCTCAATTCGTTAGCTCTGCTCTGGCAAAAATGGAGTCAAATCCAGGTGAGGTTCGATCTCGCTAGCCAGATTGTCTAAACTAAGTTCCCGTTGTTCGCGGTAGTTCGCCACTCCGGTTGGGAGGGATTTCAGCCCTCGTTGTTGCCGTAAGCGATTTAACCAGGCACGCCGCCAGGGCCCATTATCAAAAATGCCGTGTAGGTAAGTCCCCCAGACGGATTTCGTCTCATCTACCATACCTAAATTGGGGTCATCAAATAACGCATGGGTGACTTCAGTCGCATCTTCCATCATCCGGGTTCTGCCCTGGTGAATCTCATAGCCGGTTACAGGTAAACCTTCCTGGGGAAAATTAGAACTGACGAGCCGTTGACGGGCGATTTTCTGTCCGGCAATCACTGTTTTTAACGGTAATAGCCCTAAGCCCTTGTAGCGTCCTTCCTGCCCTTCAATGCCTTCAGGATCAGCCAGGATTTTGCCCAGCATTTGGAACCCACCACAGATCCCCAGGACTGTTCCTCCGGCAGCGACATAGTTCTGAATTTCTTCTGCCATGCCCGTTTTATGCAGCACGATCAGATCAGCGATCGTGGTTTTGGAGCCAGGAATAATCACCGCGTCCGGGTAGCCCAGGGATTGTTTGGGACTGATGTATTTGAGGGAAACCGAGGGTTCGGCTTCTAGGGGATCAAAATCTGTGAAGTTAGAAATCCGGGGTAACCGCACGACGGCAATATTAATATCGCCATTGGATGCAGTATTGTGACGATCGAACAGGCTTAAGGAATCCTCCGCCGGAAAGGCTTGATCTAACCAGGGAATCACACCCACGACGGGAATGCCAGTCCGTTGTTCCAACCAATCAATGCCCGACTGCAACAGCGATCGCTGCCCCCGGAATTTGTTGATCACCACCCCCCGAATTAAAGCCCGTTCTTCGGGTTCTAACAATTCCAGTGTTCCGATCACATGGGCAAATGCGCCACCGCGATCGATATCCACAACCAGAATTGTGGGAGCGTTCAAATATTTCGCCACCCGCATATTGGTTAAATCGCGGTGCTTCAGGTTAATTTCGGCGGGACTGCCTGCTCCCTCACAGATCAGCAGGTCATACTCTTCGCCTAACCGATGCAGCGATTCTTCGATCGCCTGCCATCCTGGCTCGAAAAATTGTTCATAGTAATCCGCTGCCCCCACCCGACCGACCGCCCTGCCTTTGAGGATTACTTGAGAGGTCATGTCGCCTTGAGGCTTGAGCAAGATCGGATTCATCTCTACGGCTGGCACAACTCCTGCCGCCCACGCCTGCACTGCCTGAGCATGACCGATTTCCCCACCACTAGAGGTGACATAGGCATTCAATGCCATATTCTGCCCTTTGAATGGGGCAACACGCCAACCCCGCCGACTCAGAATTCGGCAGATAGCGGTAACAATTAGTGATTTGCCTGCATGGGATGTTGTTCCCACAACCATAATGGCTTTCATGCAAAACTCCCAAGCGGTGAAGGACACAGAATCCAGAATTCAGTGATTCTGAATCTTCTAGCCTTTATATACTCAGCCGTAACCAGCGATTCAGTGCATTATAAAGGCGATCGCGCCAAGACGGAGCGTGATCCCGCCCTGGCTCCCGTTGCCATTGTTCAGCTAATTGCCGACCTAGCGGTGTGACACGGAAACTATCCGTTAATCCCTGACCATCGACTTCCCGCCGGAGTAACCCGACTTGAATCAACCACATGAGTTCTTGCTCAACGGCGAGTTCGGACAAGGGTTTGGTGGTGTATTGACCGTCCGTTCCTCCTGTTTGGGCGATCGCTTGTAGTGCCACACTCTGCTGAATCATGGTGGTAAATAGCTGGAGCCGAAACGGAGCGCACCGCATTGCCCGTTCTGCCCGGGTGATGGTTCGGTCAGGATATTGCATCGATTGCCGAGGGGTAGGAGTAACGGTCATGGCAAAGTTACGGTGTCGTGGCGAGAAATAGTTTGGCAACAGTTCAGATTAACAATCTTTATCTTAGGCAAAATTGTGAGACACACGCTATAGCCTAGCGAATTCGGCGGCGACGTTCCTCATTTTTGCGATCGCGCCAAAACCATTCGCGATCGGGCAGGGGTTGTACCGTTTGTAACCGTTGAATTGCCCATTGATTGTATTGGGGAGAGAGGTCACATCCTAGCCATTTTCTCCCGAGTTGCTCGGCGACGACTAACGTGGTTCCCGATCCGGAAAATGGGTCAACAATTAAATCGTCGCGATCGGACGAAGCTAACACAAATTTACGGATTAATTCCTCTGGCTTTTGGGTGGGATGGGCTGTCTTTTCTCGCATCCCATTACATAGGGTGGGGATCTCAATCACATCCTTGGGTTTGGCACCTTGAGGATTTGGAGTCCAGCGTTTTTCGGCTTCTCCTTGGCTGTACTGACTGGTGATTGCCTGGGGATGAACGGGATATTTCAGCGTATGGTTGCCGTAGGGAATCCGAATATTTTCAATATTCATCTTGGCGCGATTCGTTTTCCGTAACAGCAAAATCGCTTCATGGGAACGTCCCCAATCATTACCCAAATTGGCTTTGTTTTTGTAGTACCAAACTAACCAGCGACAGCGATCGAAATACTGCGAGGATGGATGTTTTAGATCCGCCAAAATCTCGGAAAATCCCATGACATAAAGCGATCCAGTTGGCTTGAGAATGCGAGCGGCTTCTTTAATCCATTGGATTGACCAGTCAATATAAGCCTGTTGCGATGCAAATGTATCCCATTCCGCTTTACTCAAGTTGTAGGGAGGATCGGCAATGATTAAATCTACGGACTCTGTCTGAAGAGTGAGTAACCACTCTAAGGCATTGCCACAAAATAGAGTGCCATTGCGATGTTGATAGGCAATTGTGAGGGAACAATTCACGTTTGCTAGGCAGCCAAACTTCTAGAGCATTCAGTGGCTAAATTTATTTGATTACGCCAAATCTAGGGGTAGATGTATCTTACACTACTATTAATACACTACTGATAACCCTGGAGATTCACAATCTTAAGTTGAAATATCTCCAGGTTTTCAGAAAACCGCCGCAAATGTTGCATTCAGCCCTTGATTGATCCAAAATATGCCCCTTCAGTACGGTATACGGAAGAGATAGGTTTCTGATAGATTGGGAATAATCTGGGGCAATTTATAAACATGTGCAACTGAGCGATCCCCTAGTAAGGTAATGATCTCGATCGCGAATATCGAGATGTCCAGATCGACCACAATCGCACCCTATTCTCCTTACTTAAAAGCCGTACTGCCAATACGTCTGATGCGGAGAGTAGGTTGATTTGTTGGCAGATGAATCACCTTACTAGGTTTCGCTCAATTGGGCAGTTTCAAGATTGCCCGCTGCTTTGGAATGGCAGAATTTCTGCACCATTGATGCAGGTCATTCACCTTGATGGGGTCGGCCACCCCTGTCGTTTACCTCACCATTAAATATGAAAACTCCAAGTTTGGTACACAGAATTGTTGCCAAAGTATCGCATCCTACCTGGATCGGTCTGGCGAGTCTTGCGATCGCAGCCTCCAGCCTCAGTGTTATAGCTGAATCGGCAACGGCACAGAACTGCAACTTTGATAACTATGAAGAGTGTATGGGCTACTATCGCCCAGTTAGCACCACGGGACGTGAAGGTGATGGGTTTGTCGAGACCTCTTCGGGGATTGGGTTAAATATTCGCTCGGGACCCGGACTGACTTACCCCGTGATTGGCGGTGCCAGTGATGGAGCCTTGCTGGAGCTAACCGATCAGCGAGTTGTTGCAGATGGGTATCGCTGGGGCAAACTGAGGAGTCCCGGTTGGGTCGCCACGGAATTTGTAGCTGGAACATTGGCAACCAGTTATCCGGGTGACTGTAATGTTGGGGATGGCACGTTTACCCGCCCTGTATACTACAGCAACTGTAATGAGGCTAATGTATCTACAAGGCTACCTGGAACCAACGGTGGCGTTGGCAATGTAGGCGGGACAGGCGGAACATCTACACCCGTACAAGCTCCCGCTTATATAGTGGTTGTTCCAGGTGATAGCCCCCAACTGCTCAGTCAGGTTCGCCGGGTTGTGGGGAGGGCGTTTCCGGATCGAGCACGACAAGGTGCTTTTATTAATGCAGGTGCCTACACGAACTATTACGAAGCTCGCGCTGTCTCCGATCGTCTCCGCGCCGCCCGGTTAGATGCTCGGGTTGCTTACCGCCGTCTAACTTAGGCATTCACCTATTCAGATGACTGGGGGTGATCCTACAGGATCGCCCCATTGATATGTGGGAAACAGGTTTGTCGCTAACTACATACCCGGTAGCTTGCCCTGGAGTAGTTCTGTGGTTTTGACGCAACTGGCGCAGGCACAGCCTGGGTTGATCAAGGGATGGTCAGCGGGTTGTGCCGGAATGACAGCCAGGTTCGAGTCAACCCTGATCGATTCAGCCTTTGTCACCTGGGGTAAATCAGCCACGGTTGCCGCCTGCATTGGAGCCGCCAGAAGTGAGAGGGATGCCAGGATCGCGGTACAGACTAGCAGGATTTGTTTGATCAGGTTCATGGTCACATTGCTCGAAATGCTGGGATATCTCTAGCGACTTACTATAGCTCGATCGTTGTTCCCCGTCATCCGATCAAATTCGAGGATTTCGGCAATCATCAATCCACCCGCTATTCTGAAAGGAGAACGGTTTGTATCGGAATAGAATTGTGCTCAACGATGGTTGGATCAGTCGAACAAATTGAACAGGATTTAGCGGCGATCGATAAGCTCATTGCCGAACTGGCGGAAGAGTTTCATCAAGCTTATTCCAGCTATCTTACAGTCTTGGGGCAGGCAGCGCGGCAGCAGCTCATTCTAGCCAGCTACCATGTTTGTACCCAGGGCTACCCCACCCAATTTTTAGATCTGTCGTTCAGCCAACGGCAGCAACTTCAGCAGCAGATTCGGCAGTTAGCCAACCAGCTTCAAGAAGATTTGCTGGCTCAACTGTATCCTCCAACGCCGATCGAACTCCTCGATACCCCTGAATCAGGAGAAGTTCTACCCAGTTCTACCAACCTTGATCCCTTAACCGAATTGCTAACGCCGACAGAAGCCCTTCCGGTTGAGCCAGAGCCAGAGCCACCAGTAGACCCCGAACCTAAAGCCCCGAGATCGCTAACTCCTACCGATCTAGCCCATTGGCGAGAAGCCTTAGAACAAAATATTGCCGAAGAATTACGCACCGTATCCCATGCCGTAAATCGCGTGTTACAGCAGGCAGGAATTTTACCGAAACAGTTGCCTGAGCCAGTGTTACAGGCAGCTAGCAAAGCGGAAATGTCTGATGTGGCTCCCCATTCCCCGAATTTACTCAATGTATTAATTGCCTCAGCGAATGATGCCGCGATCGAGGAAGACAGTGAGGAACCGCCATCTCCCTCAATGGTGCATATTGTGGCGATTCATTTACGCTTATCCGATATTGAGTTTGCCAATACTCCCGTGACGGCTGCCCGCACTCGGTTAAGAAATTTCTCTGGTCGTCTGAAAACGATTGGGCGAGAATATTACAAAAAGCAGCAGGAACGAGCGATCGCCCACGCTCAAGATGCCTGGCGTGCCAGTTGGTTTGAGGAATAGCAGATTGCCATGATGGACTGGAATCGCCTACAAAAAGCGCTTTCCAAGGAAGCAGAACATGGATTTAATGATCTGCAAGGTAATTACTATCGCTTTAGCGAATTTCTCAGCCTGACATTAAACCAACCGGCGGGAGACTTCTCCTTCGATCAGCAACGACGGCTACAGGACTTCGGTAGCCAATTTACGACCTACTCAGAACTCAGCTTCCACGAGCGGCAACACCTTGTGGCTGAAACCCGTCGCTACCTTCAGCAAATGCAACGGGTCTATGAAACCAAGCCGGAAGGCTCCCCACCGCCCCTATCCCCCTTACCCTGTCTCTTATACACATCT
>NZ_JBLZFZ010000092.1:0-19168 GCF_050753385.1 Pantanalinema rosaneae CENA516 | reverse complement strand
GGAGTTCTGAACCGGAAATTTCAAGTTCGGAGCTAGAGGGTTCGACCTCTGGAGGGGATGGATGGAGTTCTGAACCGGAAATTTCAAGTTCGGAGCTAGAGGGTTCGACCTCTGGAGGAAATGGATGGAGTTCTGAACCGGAAATTTCGAGTTCGGAGCCGGAACGATCGGGATCTGAAGCGGAAGGGTCGGGTACTGAAGCGGAACGATCGGCGGCTGCGGTCAACTCATCCTCTGGAGTAGCCACAGGATAGCGCTCTGAACTGGGTTGATCTGCGATCGGGGATAACGGGCGACGATCAATACGCTGATCTGCTATCGCCGTCGGGCTGGGTAGCTCTGTGATTTCTGCTGAAGAGGATTCATGGGCGATCGAGGTGGGTTCAGCCTGCGATCGGTCTAGTTCAGCGAAGGCATCCGACCCGGCTGAGGGGAGTTCTGGTGGGGCAAGTCTCTGGCGGCGGCTGGCTTCCCATTCTCCGCTAATCACAGAAGACTCGAAGCTGAGATATTGGCGCAATCGCACCACTTCCCCTACCACAATCACACAGGGAGACAGGGAGGCATCGGCAGTCTTCTCTAAAATGTCGCCTAATGTGCCTTCCCACACCCGTTGTCGTCGTCGTCCGGCATACCGAATCACGGCGATCGGCATATAGGGCGATCGACCATGTCCCCGTAAGCGGCGGACAATTTCTGGCAGGCTGCGACCACCCATCAGCATCACCAGGGTTTCCATCCGAGCCAGAGCCACCCAATCTAAAGTATCGGGATTGTGGGCGGTAATGACGGTAAACCCTCGGCTGAGAACGGGATCGGTGAGCGGAATACCGGCTAGCAGGGGCGCGATCAGGGCTGACGATAAACCGGGAACCACTTCATAGGCGCAATTCGCTGCCCGGAGCGCTTGAATTTCGGACTGAGCCCGACCAAAAACAAAGGGATCGCCATTTTTCAGGCGCACTACTACCCGTCCTTGCTGACAGTATTTCACCAACAGACGATTAATTTCTGACTGGGGGGTACTGGGTCGTCCACCGCGTTTACCGACATCTAACTTGCGGCAGGTATCGGGAACGAGACTGATCAAGTTGCCATCTACCAGCGCATCATAAATTAATACCTCCGCCTGCATTAGCAATTCTTGTGCCTGGACAGTTAAATAGGCGGCATCACCGGGCCCCGACCCGACTAAATAGACTTTGCCTCGATGTTCAGTCATTACGGTTCGCTCATGATTTCAGTTCACGCCTAACTTGTATGGTAGGAGGTTAGGAGATCAACCGTTCGCGCAATGAGGTGACAGATGGAAATTGGCTTGATGGGCACAGGTTTGATGGGACTGCCAATGGCACAACGGTTGCTGGATGCCAGTGTACCGTTGATTGTTTACAACCGCACAGTCTCAAAGCTGAAACCCTTAGAGGATGCGGGTGTCGCGATCGCGCCGTTACCCGAAGTCTTACTCCGCGCCGCTTCCTGCGTCATTTTGATGTTGACGGATGCTGAGGCGATTCGAGAAGTCCTATTCTCGGAAAAATGTCGTCCCGAGTTGGCAGGCAAAACGGTGATCCAGATGGGGACGATCGCGCCAGATGAAAGTCGATCGTTGCAGGCGGAGATTCGGGCAGTGGGTGGCGATTATTTGGAGGCTCCCGTCTTAGGTAGCATTTCGGAAGCCCAGGCAGGTAAATTGCTGGTGATGGTTGGCAGTACGCCAGAGCAGTTTGACCAATGGCGGGATTTGTTACAGAATTTTGGGACTGAGCCAATCCGGGTGGGGGATGTGGGGAGTGCTGCTGCCCTAAAACTGGCACTGAATCAACTGATTAGTTCCCTGACTGCGGCGTTTGGCACCAGCCTGGAATTTGTCCTGCGGCAAGGGGTTGAGGTAGAAACCTTCATGAAAATTTTGCGCGGGAGTGCGTTATATGCCCCCACGTTCGACAAAAAACTGCAACGCATGGTGTCAGGAGACTACGCCAAGCCCAATTTCCCGACCAAGCATTTGCTCAAGGATACTAACTTGTTTATCCAAGCCGCCGAGGCGATCGACCTGGATACCAGCATCCCCAGTGCGGCTCAGCAGATTGTGACGCGGGCGATCGAGATGGGATTGGCAGATGCCGACTATAGCGCCCTATTTGCTGCCCTGCATCAAGCACCCGCCGACGCTAGACCGGCAAGCGACTAATGTTTTGGTTAGAACCAATTACCACCATCGCTGACCCTTTTTCCAAGCGTCTACCCGGTGGCGGATTAATTTCAAATCTGCCATCCTCGCTGACTGCCAGCAGATTCAGACCGTAGCAACTGCGGAGGCGGAGTTCGGCGATCGTTTTGCCATCAAACTGTTCCGGCACAATCACTTCCACAATGCTGTTTTCGGGATCTAGCTCAAAGTAATCCAGAATGCCGGGACGAGTCAGCGATCGTGCCAGGTTACAGCCCATTTCATGCTCCGGAAACACCACATGATCCGCGCCCACTTTCTTCAGCAGTTTCATGTGGATCTCGGAGGAGGCTTTCGCCACCACATGGGGCACACCGCCTTCCTTGACATTCAGAGTCGTGATGATGCTCTCTTGGACATAATTGCCGATCGCCACAATCACCGTGTCTTGCTCAAAAATTCCCGCTTCTCGGAGCGCGGCGGGTTGAGTGGAATCAATTTGGCGGGCGTGGGTGGCAATGCGATCGGAGAGAACCTGTGCCACTTTTTCCTCGTCAGCATCAACACACAATACATCGTAGCCCTGCTTATGCAGCGTCACCGCTACCGCTCGACCAAATCGCCCTAGACCCACTACGGCAAATTGTTTGCTACGGGTGGTGCGGAGATTTTGAAAGAAGCTCAGAGATGAAAGATTAACCAAAATGCTTTCGGCAATCCGTTTCCCAGTCGGGAAGGTTGCCGCCTCCTAAAAAAAACGTCAGATACAGTGCAGGAAGCGAACCAGACAGGATTATTGTGAAGTTTAAAAAATATTTAGTAAGAAATATCTATGATCTAACTTAACAGGATCTGGGGGAGCGATCGCACTTAACTAGCAGAACCAGCGATTAGCCCACCAACAGGTTTTCCTCCGGATAACGGACGAAACTTGGTTTGGGATCACCCAACAAAGCGGACATCAGTAATAGAATGCCCACCCGTCCCATATACATGGCAGCAATCAAGATCAGCTTGGCGAACACCGAAAAGCTAGCTAACACCGTTACCCCCGTCGATAACCCAACTGTGGCAAATCCCGAGATCACCTCAAACAAGATTTGAATAAAGTCCAGTTCCGGGTCAGTTAGGGACATCAAAATGGTCAGGGTAATGACGACCGAGATTGATCCCATCACCACCCCGATCGCCTTAATCACCATCGGTAAGGGAATTTGCCGTTCATACAAAATAATTTCATCCTTTCCTTGCAATACGGCTTTTGTGCAAGTGGTCAGTACCCGCAACGTGGTGGTTTTAATCCCACCGGCGGTTCCCCCAGGGCTACCCCCAATAAACATCAAGGCAATGGTCAAAAACAGCCCCGTGATGGTCATTTTGCCCACATCGATCGTATTAAACCCAGCCGTTCTGGAGGTTACCGATTGAAACCAGGCTTCCATCAGCCGCGTCGGGAGGTCCTGGTTCGCTAAGGTCGCCGGATTTCTAAACTCCACCAGGAAAAAGGCGATCGTACCCAGGACTAACAGAATCAGGGTCGTTGTGACTGCCACCTTAAAATTCAGCGACAGAATGATGGGATTGCGATTCCCCTGTACCCGCTCTCGGATCCAGAGATACATCTCAAACAGTACGTCATAACCAATGCCACCAAAGATAATCAGTGCCGGAATCACCAAGTTGAGCAGCAGATTCGCCTGATAGCCAATCAAATTATCAGAAAACAGGCTGAATCCCGCATTGTTAAAGGCACTAATGCTATGAAAAATCGCCAGCCATAATCCGTAATTCAGTCCATGATTCGGCACAAATACCAGCAGTAACAAAAAAGCCCCCGTGATCTCAAAGATCAGGGTCGTGGCAATGATGGAGCGCAGGAGTTGGGTGGCTCCCTGTAACCCTGTGCGATCGAGGGCTTGCTGTAAAGCAATTTTGTCCTTTAAGCCAAACCGCCGCCCCAATAACAGCAGCAGAAACGTGGTCGCGGTCATATATCCCAGCCCCCCAATCTGGATCAGGGCGAGAATAATCAAATGCCCGACACTAGAAAAGTAGGTGGCCGTATCCACCACAATATGGCCGGTGACACAGACCGCCGAGGTAGCGGTGAAAAAGGCAACTAACAAATGATTCCAACTGAGTTGGGCACTGGTCGTCGAAATGGGGAGAAACAGTAGGAAAGTACCAACAGCAATTACAGCCAGAAAACCCAGGCAAATGGTTCTAGAAACAGTCATGCGTCCAAAGGAAATAAGTGAGTGAAACAGGTCGATAGCAGCCGCGATCGCAGGTAGCGACTATCCCCGTTTATCCACTCCGATTAGCCTCCCATGCCGCCTGAAAAAAATCACGTTCACAGAGCATGGCGTAGCGATAGTGAGAGTAAGCCGTAGGGGTGAGAGTGGTGTAGCGTTCAATCAACGTTTCTAATTGCAGGGCAAGTTGGTCAAACTCTGGGCTGCTGTAGGTTTGGATCCAATCCGTATAGGTATGTTCTGGCATTCCTGATCGGGCAAGTTCCTGTCCCAGAAATGCATACAACCGCATACAGGGAGCCATCGCTACGGCGGTTAAGCCAATTTCCTGACTCCAAGCCGTTGCCAGTAGAAAATCTGTGTACCGTTGGGTTGCCATCCCCGGTTCAATGTACCGCAGATCAATTTGCCAACGAGCCGCATAATCCTGGTGTAACCGTAACTCCTGTAATACGCCTCCTGCCAAATGATGAAACATTTCCACCCCACTTAAATCCGCCGATTTGGCAGCCGCGATACTGTAAACCCGCGCAAACGCCGTGAGGAAGAAAGCGTCTTGCCCAACATAATATGCAAATTGGGCTTTAGGTAGGCTACCATCGGCGATGCCTTGCACAAACGGATGCTGAAGGCAGGCATGAGCCAGATCTTGATTTGCCAACCACAGACTACTTGCAATGGTCATAAAAATTTGCCAACGAACGAAATACCTGGTAGGAGAGCTTTAACTCAGGGCAACCCATTCTATCCATGCGGGTGAGACAAATTTGCTCCTGCACCAATGCATCTTATGATCATCCTCTTTTTTTGCCGATTCTACAAAAATCCCATGGGATCTGAGGGTGAGTGGATGGCTGGAGGCGATCGCTGTCTCATTTTCGCCCGATCGCTACCCTACTATGTAGGCTGCTGGAGAGGCGATCAATTAGTTTCAGCGATTGGCACAGTGGTGGATAAAAATCTCTCTTTAGACAAATTTTCGCTGGGGAGAAAGTGCTGTACAACGTAAGCAGCCAAATTCTCACCGTTGATTGTCCATGACTTCTACCCTAACGCAAAAGATTCAGCACTTCTATGACACCTCCTCGGGCCTGTGGGAGCAGATCTGGGGTGAACACATGCATCATGGCTATTACGGGGGAGATGGCAAGCAAACGAAAGATCGCCGCCAAGCCCAAATTGATTTGATCGAAGAGTTGTTGCAATGGGCAAACATTCAGCAGGCAACTCACATTCTGGATGTGGGCTGTGGCATTGGTGGTAGTACGTTGTATCTAGCCGACAAATTTCAGGCAGAATCTGCTGTTGGAATTACCCTCAGTCCCGTCCAGGCAAAGCGAGCCGAGGAACGCGCTAGAGAATTAGGCATTCCAGCCGCCCAGTTTCAGGTTGCCGATGCCTTAAACATGCCCTTTGCTGATAACTCCTTCGACCTTGTCTGGTCACTGGAAAGCGGCGAACACATGCCCGATAAAGTCAAATTTTTGCAGGAATGTTATCGCGTCCTGAAACCCGGCGGCAGATTCCTCTTCGTCACCTGGTGTCACCGATCGACCGATCAGCAACCCTTAACCCCCGACGAACAACAACATCTGGACTCGATCTATCGCGTCTACTGTTTGCCCTACGTGATCTCATTGCCGGAGTATGCCGCGATCGCAGAACAGCTTGGCTTTCGATCAATCCAAACCGATGATTGGTCTACCGCCGTCGCCCCCTTTTGGGATCTGGTCATTGATTCCGCCTTCACCCCTGCCGCCTTATTTGGCTTACTGCGATCGGGCTGGACAACTATTCAAGCCGCCCTATCCCTGGGATTAATGAAACGCGGTTATCAACGCGGCTTAATCAAATTCGGTCTACTCAGTGCCACCAAACATTAACAAGCGATTAGCCCTCAGAATGCCAAGATTAGCGCGATCGCAGACCAACTACAGCAGTTTTCGCCCCCCTAGCCCCCCAATTTTGGGGGGAACAGGAGCCAACGTCCCCCAGAATATAGCCTGACGGCATCGTAGAAAGGGGGCTTTAAGCCCTACGGGCATACTAGAACAGGGGGCTGACCGAATTGACAAGTGTGGTGCATTCATTTGAGAACGGCTGTAAGTATGCGACAGCCTTGACCCATCAACCGATCGTACCTTACGGGGGGCGTGGGGGAGTTAGGACCCCACATCGCGGGGGTTTGGGGGGAAGACCCCCAAGCCAGGTTTGCCAACGTAGCTAAAAATCTTTATATGCCTGAGACTATCCCCATTTAACTAGATCGATATATCGGTAAAGATTTATTGAACCTCACAGGAAAATCCCCCCAGACCAGAGTAGCAATGAAGTTAGCGAGACAGGTGACATCAACTATTTCGTAGCGTCACTACTGTGGGGAAAAGAAATGAAATTCAGCGATCGTGTGTTTAAACCCTGGATCATCGTCATCGCCTTACTGGTTTGCCTGGGCATGACTGGATGTAGCACCGCCACCCTCTCCCCCGGTGCGGCACCCTTACCCGCCGTTGCCCCCCTAACCACCCCAAAACTCCCTGACTGGATCGAACAGATTAGCCCTACAGGCACCGCCTCACCCCTGGCACAAATCCGGGTGCGATTTAAAGACCCCCTGATTCCCCTGGAAAGCCTGGAAAGCCAGAACCAGCAGGAGATTCTGAGCAAATTTGAACTGACACCACCCTTAAAAGGAACCTTCCGCTTTCTCACCCCCCGCATGGTAGGCTTCCAAGCCGATACCTCCACACCTCAAGCTACACGGGTACGAGTCACCCTGAAAGCGGGGTTAGCCGATTTAAACAATCATCGATTAGATCAAGACTTTGCCTGGACGTTTAATACCGAACCGTTAAAACTGACCAATCTACCCACATCTTTCTCAGAACCAGGAGTTCCCCCAGAACCGATCGACCTTAAACCCGTCCTCAAACTCACCGCCAATGCCGAACTCAACCCGGCATCCTTGCGGGAACACGCCCGCCTCATCCCCGAAGGCAAAGAGGGCATCACGCTGAAACCTTCCTTGATTGAGCAACCGCAGGCTGAGGAGCAATCCCCCAGCGATCGCTTTGATCCGTCTAACCAGAACTGGATCTATACCCTGTCACCCGATCGCGCCCTGGAAACAGGTACTCGCTACACCTTAGAAATTACTCCCGGATTAAGTCCCGCCGCCGGTAACCTGCCAACCGAACAAGCCATCTCCAGCCAACTTGTCACCTACTCTCCCCTACAATTCCAGAACATGACCTACACCGGACAACCGGATGCCGGGGGCCCCTTTGGACGATTTAGCCAAGGCGTAGCCCAGTTGAATTTCAATAATGGGATTGAGGCAGAGTCCGCCCTAGCCCATATTAGCGTTAGTCCCGAACCAAAGAATCAAGATGTTCCTCTGGTACGTGCCTACGATGGTGAAGCCGTTGTCACCTTAAATCCCTGGGCACTAGAACCAGACAAACGCTACACCATTACGATCGGCTCGGATCTAAAAGACAAATTTGGGCAAACCCTGGGGCAGAAAGTTAACCTCACCTATGACACCGGAGATGCCGCTGCCGATATCTGGGCACCCTCCGATCTGCATATTTTTCCCACCCAACGGCGGGATGAATTGCAACTGAATGTCTCTACCGTGAACCTATCTAGCTTCAAGTCGGCGGTCAGAACAGTACAACCGACCGATTTGGTCTATACCAATTCCGCCTATCCCCGAGGCGAGGGCAACGATCTATTACCCGATCCGGTTAGCTGGCAAACCACCCGGGTTCCGAACAAAAAAAATCAATCGGTCGAAACAACCCTACCGCTCCAAAAGCAACTGGGCAGTGATACCGGAATGCTGGCGTATGGCGTACAAGCCCGCACCAATAGCTACAAGGAAGATAACCGGCAGCAGTGGCGGGAGCCAACATTTTATGGGCTGGTGCAATTGACCAATTTGGGAGTATTTGCCCAATGGTTCCCTGAGTCTGGCTTAGTGCGAGTGCATCAGTTGTCTGACGGGCAGCCCGTTGCCAAGGCTCAAGTACAGGTTTATCAGTCCAGGTTGGATACAAAAGATCGATCGCAGCCGACTCCCTGTGCCACCGGAACCACCAATGCCGCCGGGATGCTGACCCTCGATCGCGCCGCCTTTCAGTCCTGTGTGAATCGATCGGCGGACACCGCCCCCCCGCTCCTGGTCGTGGCTCAAGTCGGGAAAGATTGGGCGTTTACCCGTTCCTATGAGTACAGTGGGGCTTATGAATATGGCGTAGATGCAGGTTGGGAAAATAACAAACCCGTTTCCCGAGGCACGATCTTTAGCGATCGCCAACTCTATCAACCCGGAGAAACCGCCTGGTTCACTGGAGCCGCCTACTATCTGCAAAACGGCAGCCTACGGCAAGATCAGAAGGCTCAGTACACCGTTAGCCTGAAGTCACCCGATGGCAAACAAACCGATCTAGGCACTCGCACCACCAACGAGTTCGGCACGTTTTCAGTAGAACTGCCGATCGCCAAAACCCAACCCCTCGGCTTCTACACGCTCCGCGCCAAAGGGCAAAATGGGGTCGAGATTACTGGTGAGTTTCGAGTGGCTGAGTTTAAACCACCGAACTTTAAAGTGGCGCTGACCCTAGACGTTCCAAAGGATCGGGATCTATTACCGATTAATCCCGATGGGGTAACGCCTCCGTTGCCGATCGTCCAGGCAGACCAAACCATCCAGGCAAATGTTAAGAGCCAATACCTGTTTGGTTCTCCAGTGCAAGGCGGACAGGCAAAATATTTTGTCACCCGGCAACAAACTGAGTTTACCCCGGCCGGCCGGGATGAGTTCTCCTTTGGACGCAAATGGTTCTGGCCGGAAGAAGCCCCGGAAGTTTCTAGCGATGTGCTGCAAAGCAATCAGACTCTCGATAATAGCGGTCAAGGACAGTTCAGCATTGCGCTGGATAAGACGATTCCCTATCCGATGGTGTACCGCGTGGATGCTCAGGTCGCCGATGTGTCTAACCTGACCGTAGCGGATTCCCAAAGCGTGATTGCTGTACCTAGCGATCGCCTGATTGGCTTGAAGAGTAACTTTGTGGCTGATGCTGGAAAGGAATTTCCTGTGCAAGTGATTGTCACCGATCCCCAGGGACAAGCCGTGAGCAATCAACGGGTGCGGCTGGAATTACAGGAAATGATTTACAGTCGAGCCACTCGGGCGGTAGAAGGCAGTCGGGTTAACCAGAATCAGGTGGAGTATAAAACCGTTGCCACTACCGACGTATCCTCCCAGTCAGAACCTCAAACCGCCAACCTGACACCACCTAAATCAGGATCGTATCGAATTCGCGCTACGCTGGCGGGACGGGATGAAGCCAGTGCTACCGATGTGCAAATTTGGGCAACCGGCGGCACACCCACCTACTGGGGCGATCGCTACCGGAATAATCGCCTGGAACTGAAGCTCGACAAGAAAACCTATCGTCCCGGTGAAACCGCCACTGTATTATTGCAATCACCGTATCCCGAAGCCGAACTGTACTTTGCGATCGTCCGGCATGATGTGATCTACCAAACGGTAACGAAGGTAACGGGCAGTGCGCCGCAAATTCAATTCCAGGTGACTCCAGAGATGCTGCCAAATGCGGCAGTAGAAGCCGTTCTGGTGCGGCAAGGAGAACCCCTGGCACAGATTGAACCCGGTAGTTTAGAGGATTTAGTCCGGATTGGGTTAGCGCCCTTCCAGACCGATCTCGGCGATCGCTATCTGAAGGTCGATGTTGCTCCCGCGATCGGCAAAGAGGGGACTCCCGCCGCCGAACCGGGAACCGATCAAACCGTCCAACTGACCGTTAAGGATGCCCAGGATAAACCTGTCAGAGGTCAATTCACAGTGATGGTCGTGAATGAAGCCATCCTGCAACTGACCGGCTACCGCCCCCCGGATTTAGTCAAAACCGTGTATGCCGAACAACCGATTTCCATTCGTATTAGCGATAATCGCCCGGATGTCGTGTTGCAGCCGATGTCCTCACCACTGCAAAAAGGCTGGGGCTACGGGGGAGGTTTCTCCGAAGGAGCCGCTAATACCCGGACTCGGACTGACTTTAAACCGACCGCTTACTATAACGGTTCCGTCCTGACGGATGCCAACGGTCAAGCGACGATCCGCTTCCGCCTTCCCGATGATTTAACCACCTGGCGAGTCATGGCAGTGGCAACCACCGCCAATAATGGCAACTGGCAGTTCGGCAATGGGGATACCACCTTTATCACCAGCCGACCGTTAGTGGCTAGCCCGATCCTGCCGCAGTTTGCCCGCCCCGGCGATCGCTTCCAGGTCGGAGCCGCCGTCACCAACAACACTGGCAATAACGGAGATCTCACAATTAATGGCACTGTCACTGAACCCTTGAAGTTCGACAATTCCTCGGGTAGCCAACAAGCCCGGATGGATGGCTCTGGCACTCAGGCGTACCGTTTCCCGGTAATGGTCGATCGCGCCGGACAAGCCACCGTTAAGTTCACCACTCAATTAAACGGAGCCAATGATGCGTTTGAAGTACCACTGGATGTTAAACCTCTGGAGATCACAGAACAGGTCGTTGAAGCTGGGACAACCACGAAGCAAACGACCATCCCAATCAACGTAGACAAGAATGTAGACAACACAACGGGAGGTTTGGAGATTTCCCTGGCGAGTACACTGATTCCCCAGCTAACCGCTCCAGCAGCGCAAGTCTTGGAGGATAACGATCTGCCCTTCCTGGAACCTGCGGCTAGTCAACTCGCGATCGCCGCCAGCCTGCAAACCCTATCGCAAACCTACGGGCAAACCTTTGCCAGCTTTAATCCAACTCAACAAGCGACGCAGGCGATCGCTCAACTGCAAACCTTACAGAAACCGGATGGTGGGTTTGCTGCGTATCCGGGAGCGGAAAGATCCGATCCATTTGTTACGCCCTATGCCGCGCAGGCGATCGCCCTGGCAAATCAGGGGTTTGGTAGCCAGGAACTTTTGCCATCCCTGACGGCTTACCTGAGAAAGCTGCTGGCGGATCCCGGACAGTATAGTTTCTGCAAACAGGCTCTCTGTAAGAATCAGGTACGACTGGAAACCCTGATCGCATTGGCAGCACTGGGAGACAGACGCGGGGATTTCCTCTCCGATATCTATGCCCAACGCAATCAACTCGATCTGGTACAGCAAATTAAGTTAGCCCGCTACCTCTCCCAATTTCCAGATTGGCAGGCAGAAGCCAATACCTTAACGAATCAAGTTCAGGAATTGGTCTACCAGACCGGACGCAGCGCTAAGGTGAATTTGCCAAACAATTGGTCGTGGTTGAGTTCGCCCACCGCCGCCCAAGCCCAAGCAGTCCGGCTATTCATTGCCCAGAACCAGCCACCGGAGCAGATCGATCGCCTAGTGCAGGGACTCCTGGCACAACGGCGGGATGGTGTGTGGCAGAACAACTACGACAATGCCGAAGCGCTGGTAGCCTTAGTGGACTATAGCCGCTTGCAACCCACACCCCCCAATTTCACAGCAACGGCTCAACTGGCAGGGAAAACCCTGACCAAAGCCCAATTCCAGGGCTACCGCAAACCGAGCCAGGACGTTCGTGTTGCCATGTCTGATCTGCCTCGCAATCGCCATGATCTGGTGTTGAAAAAATCCGGCAATGGACTGCTGCACTATCTGGTGGCTTATCGCTATCGGCTACAAGGCAATCAACCGGGACGGCTGAATGGGTTACGGGTGACACGCACAATTCGTCCGGCAAATGAGAACAAGACCCTGTACAAAACCGGACTGTATGCCACCGAACCTCTCACCTTAGCGGCAGGGCAGGTCTACGACATTGGACTGGAAGTGATTACCGATCATCCCGTGGATCATGTGGTGATCACCGATCCATTACCTGCCGGGTTCGAGGCAGTCGATAACAGCTTCCAGACCAGTACCCCGTACTACCAGGCAAAAGGCGATAGCTGGCAGTTGAACTATCAAACCATCCATCGCGATCGCGTGGTTGCCTTTGGGGACAAACTCGATCCTGGTGTTTACACCCTACATTACCTGGTGCGATCGGTGACTCCTGGAACCTTCGTCTACCCCGGTGCGGAAGCCCACCTCCAATATGCCCCGGAAGAATTCGGGCGATCGGCCGCCACCACCTTGACGATTGCCGCTCAATAGGTGGTATAGAACATCCCTCTTTCAATGTTGGAAGGGGGATTTTTAATCAAGTTTTTATTAGCTTAAAGTCGCTTCACATTCACAATTAGCAACAAGTAATTCAGTGTAAACCGCTTATTTGATTAACCAGAGATTAACCTTGGCATAATTGTTGATTACCAAAGTTTAACCAGGACAAACTCTTAGATTAGCCAGCCTTAACCCTAGACCGTTATTCTATGCAGTGGTCTGAAATCAGACGTTCTTCGCTGCATGGAGCAATGTTATGGTGATGAATGGCATGGGGTTAAAATTGAATCGGTTTACATTCGCTGGTGCAGTTACTCTGGCGGCTGCCACGATCGGGCTATCAGTCTCCGCCGTTAACTCGCAAAGCGGCGTGATTAAAATTGATGGTTCCAGTACAGTTTATCCAATTACTGAAAAGGCTGCCGAAGGCTTTCAGAAAAGTGGTGGGGCTAGAGTCACCGTAGGAATTTCGGGAACCGGCGGTGGTTTTAAAAAATTCTGTGCTGGAGATACAGATATTTCTAATGCCTCTCGTCCGATCCTGAAAAAAGAGATCGAAGCTTGCAACGCTAAAGGCATTAAATATATTGAATTACCGATAGCGTATGATGCCTTAACCGTTGTGGTCAATCAAAGTAATAACTGGGCACAAAATCTGACTACCGCCGAGTTGAAAAAGATTTGGGCACCGGGGAGCCAGGTGAAAAATTGGAGCCAGGTACGATCGGGATTTCCCAATGTCCCCCTGGCATTATTTGGGCCTGGTGCGGATTCCGGCACATTTGACTACTTCACAGAAGCCATCAATGGCAAGTCCAAGCAAAGCCGTAAAGACTTCACAGCCAGTGAAGATGACAATGTTTTAGTCCAGGGTGTCGCGCGGAATAAAGGTAGTTTAGGCTACTTTGGCTTTGCTTACTACGAAGCGAATAAGAACCGCTTGAATGCCGTGAAAGTGAATGGTGTAGGGCCCAGTCGCCAGACCGTAGAAAGTGGAGCATATACCCCCTTATCTCGTCCTATCTTCATCTATGTGAACGCGAATTCTGCTAAACGCCCAGAAGTGAAGAAATTCGTTGAATACTATCTGAAGAATGGTCGAAATCTGGTTTCCGCCGTGAAGTATGTACCATTACCCGGAAATTCCTATAACGGAGTTCTCGCCCGGTTTAATAGTGGCAAAACAGGTTCCGTTTTTGGTGGTGAAGAGGCGATTGGACTAAAAATTAGTGAGCTATTAAATCGTGAACTGAGATAGTTCAATTCAGAGGATGTTTTAAAAGTATCAAAGTGATTGCACTTGCCCCCTTTTCTGGTATGCCCGTAGGGCTTTAATCCCCCAATTCTGGGGGACTTTGAATCCAGTTCCCCCCAGAATATAGCCTGACGGCATCGTAGAAAGGGGGGCTAGGGGGGCGGTTCAGGTAACGATTTTGACTTTTCAAACACCCTCTCACTGACCAATCAATTACGGGGGTGGACGATCGTTCGCCCCTTTTGACCATCTGGAATCTCAAGATTGATGAATGACAAACTCTGCGGCTCAACCTTCTAAATTGGCTCGACTATCTGCCCAAAGAACCAGTCGGGACTTACGCGAACTGGCAATTCATATCGTATTGTTTCTAGCCGGGTTTTCCTGTGTGGCAACCACGATCGCCATTATGTATATTCTGGTTCTGGAATCAGTGCATTTTTTCCAACATATTTCGATCGTAGAATTTCTCACCAGCAGTGATTGGTCGCCGCTATTTGATCCACCCGGATATGGCATTTCACCGTTAGTCGCTGGCACAATCACCACAACGTTAGTGGCTCTATTCGTCGCAGTACCAATGGGCACGATCGCCGCAATTTATTTAAGTGAATTTGCTTCTGCGAAACTCCGCGAAATTGTCAAGCCGATCCTGGAATTACTAGCCGGGATCCCGACGGTTGTTTATGGCTACTTTGCCTTACTATTTGTCACCCCATTATTGCAATGGTTGTATAGTTTTCCGGCACCATTTCTGGCGGCATGGTTGCCCAACCTCTTTCCAGTCGAACTCGCAGGCTTCAATATGCTAGGGCCTGGGATTGTCATGGGATTGATGATTACCCCCCTGATCAGTTCGATTAGTGAAGATGCGATGCGGGCTGTCCCCGTGAGTTTGCGCGAGGGATCCTTTGCCATGGGAGCTACACGCCTACAAACGGCAATTAATGTGGTCTTTCCCGCTGCTTTTTCCGGTGTTTCGGCAGCTTATATTCTGGGGGTATCGCGGGCAGTTGGCGAAACCATGATCGTCGCCGTCGCCGCTGGTCTCCAACCCAATCTCACCTTCAATCCCCTGGAATCCGCCGCCACCATTACGGCTTACATTGTGCAAGTCAGCCTAGGAGATTTGCCCCATGGCACCCTGGAATATCAAACTATCTTTGCCGCTGGCTTAACGCTGGTTCTGTTTACATTGCTCTGCAATATTATTGGCTATTTCCTCAGTCGCCACTTCCGGGAGATTTATTAACATGACACAAATTCATGCTTCTCCCAACCATCTATTAGGCATCCAAGATTCAGTGTCTCGACGACACATGATTGATGGGCTATTTGCGATCGTCGGTCTGTTAACGATTTTGGTTGCCACAGTAACCCTGTTAGCCCTGGTGCTTCAGCTCGCTGTCCAGGGCGCACCCCGGTTAACCTGGCAATTTTTTACCTCATTTCCCAGTAGCGAATGGCAACAAGCCGGAATTCTGGCGGCATGGATTGGTTCGGCGCTGGTGATGCTCGTGACCGCCGCGATCGCCGTCCCCCTGGGAGTAGCTGCCGGAATTTATCTGGAAGAATATGCCCGCAAGAATTGGTTATCCGCGTTGATTGAGATTAATGTGACCAACCTGGCGGGGGTGCCGTCCATTATTTATGGTCTGTTAGCGTTAGGCTTCTTCAATGGAGTGCTGCGCCTGGGCGAAAGCATTCTAACGGCAGGCTTAACCCTGGCATTGCTAATTTTGCCGATCGTCATCGTCACCACCCGCGAGGCTTTACGCGCCATTCCCAACAGTCTGCGGGAAGCGGCGTATGCGCTGGGTGCGAGTCGCTGGCAGATGATTTGGGATCACATTTTGCCCTACGCCTCCGGCAGCATTTTAACGGGCGTGATTATCGGGCTATCTCGGGCGATCGGGGAAACGGCACCCCTGATTACGATCGGGGCACTGACCTTTATTGCCTTTCTCCCGCCGTCTCCGGTGCAACCCAACTTTCCCTACATTTCCTTTGAATGGCTCCAAGCGCCATTTACAGTCTTGCCGATTCAAATGTTTAACTGGGTGTCTCGTCCTGAGCCAGAGTTTCAGGTGAACGCCGCCGCCGCCGGAGCCGTGTTGATTGGCATGACCCTAGCCATGAATGGCTTCGCAATTTATCTGCGTTATCGGTTTCGTCGAGGAGTCAAATGGTAGAAGAAATTTCCACCTCCCTATCCAACCTATCTACACTTCAGCCGAAAGCGGAAGTCAAAAATCTCAATTTCTACTATGGGGCAATTCAGGCACTCAAACAAGTGAATTTAGTCGTCCCAGAGAAGCGAGTCACCGCGTTAATCGGACCTTCGGGCTGCGGCAAAACCACCCTGTTGCGCTGTTTTAACCGGATGCATGATCTGTATCCCGGCAATCGTTACGAAGGCGAAATCCGGCTCGATCAGGTCAACATTCTGGAACGACGGGTTGATCCGATCGCAGTTCGGATGCGGGTGAGTATGGTGTTCCAACGCCCCAATCCCTTCCCTAAGTCGATTTATGAGAATGTGGCGTATGGGTTGCGAGTCCAAGGACTGCTCAAACGGGACTTAGTGGATCACAGAGTTGAGCAATCCCTCCGCAGTGCTGCCTTGTGGGATGAAGTGAAGGATCGGCTGAAAGATTCTGCCCTCAACCTATCCGGTGGTCAGCAACAGCGATTATGTATTGCCCGCGCCTTAGCCACCGAGCCGGAGTTGATTCTGTTTGATGAACCGACTTCGGCACTCGATCCGATCGCTACCTCCAGCATCGAAGACTTGATGAGTCAATTGAAGCAACAGGTGACGATCCTGATTGTGACGCATAGTATGCAGCAGGCGGCTCGCCTCTCGGACTACACGGCTTTTATGTACCTGGGAGAAATGCTGGAGTTTAACCAGACAACCAAGCTATTTAACCAGCCATTACATCAACAAACAGAAGACTATGTGAGAGGACGGTTTGGCTAACCGGTTACTTGACACAACCGCAGTCTTGGAGTTTCTCCGTCAAAATCGCCGTATATCGCCACCATTGTTGTCCGCCAATTCCCAAGCGAGAGGGCAAATGTCCAACCGGAGCCGAGTCTTTAAACTGCCACTGCTTAGGGCGATCATCGAGAGGATTGGGTTGCCAACCCACCCGATCGCAAAATTGCCTGTAATCCTGTCCGACCTTTTGATACATCTGGGCTTGCACACTAAAACCAAAGCGGTTGCGGCTACATTGTCGCCAGAGGTGATCAATCTGCCGTAGATCATCACAAGGTAAACGAGTCAGTTCCCCACTAAAGACATAACTTTGGGGTGGTTTGCCTAATAGTTGCCGGATCAGATTCCAGGTGAAGGTATCAGCCGCTTGCCATTGCTTTGTCGTTAGCAATTGCGCTAGCGATCGCAGTTGTTGATCCGTCACTGGCACACTTACGGGATCGGTAAACTTTGCCACCGCAACGGGCGGCTCAGGCTTAGCTTCCAGATCTGACAACACATCGTCTACCGAGGCATAGCGATCGTTCAGCCCTGGGGACAATAAGCGATCGAGAATTTTGCCCAGTCGATCGCTGATCCGCCGACCACGGGGCAAATACTGTCGCCAGATCCAGCAATTTTCCCCAATATCAAACACATCAAAAGGAGCGCGATTCGTCAGCAGTTGCACACACACCACACCCACGCTATACAGGTCACTGGCGGGTAAGGCTTTCCCCCGGTTTTGCTCCGGAGCCATATACTCCGGACTGCCAATAATCGTTCCAGTCAGTAAAGAGGTCGTGCCAGATAAAACTTTGGCAATCCCAAAATCAATTAACACCAGCCGTTGGTCGGAGCGGCGGCGAATTAAGTTAGCTGGTTTAATATCCCGATGAATGATGCCGCGATCGTGGATGAACTTGAGGATAGGCAGCAGATCCTTCAGTAATTCCCAAATTTGCGCTTCGCTGTACGCTTGCCGCTGGCGAATTTCCTCCAATAGAGTTTGCCCTTCAATCCACTCTTGTACCAGATAAAGCTGCTGATCTTGAGTAAAATGTGCCATCAACGTGGGAATTTGGGAGTGGTGTCCCAGTTCATCCAACCGCACCGCTTCCTGATGAAATAATTCGATCGCTTTTTCCGCCGCATGAATCGACAACTGAGATAAATGCAGTTGTTTAATCACACACAACGGTTGCGAGGGTATATCTTCATCGATCGCCAGAAACGTTCTGCCAAAGCCCCCCTGCCCCAGACGTTTGATGGCTCGGTAGCGTTCTTTCAGGCGTAACTTTGCCCCACAGGACTGACAAATCCGATGGTTAGGTGGATTTTGGGGCTGATAGCATTGCGGCGCAACGCAGTAGCTCATAGGACCAATCAGGCGTTAGATAGATTGACGATAGCGAGCTAATTATGTTGTCAACCTGATCTTATGATGATTCTTCGGTTTAGCCGCAGGGCTGAGGCAAGGCTTTATTCGATCGTGGCGACCTGCTGGGAGCGATCCCAAAAGATGATCTGATCAGCCACTCTTTCACGATCAACTTCTAGTGGGGATTGGACAGCCGGGGTGGGAACGGTAGCCACCGGAGGTAGCATTGGGGGCTGTGGCGCGATGGCTTCTGATGGGGTTTGTTGTGCTACCTGAGGGTGTTCTCGTTCCCAGGCTGCCAACGCCCGATCGATCATTCCCATCCGGCGTTGCTGATCATGGCGAATACTGGCTTCCTTACTGATGTCATCATAGGCTCGTAGCCCAGAGGCTTCCCAGCAAGACGGCGGTGTACCATCGCCCCGTTCCGGATTGCAAAACGACATCACCCGCGCTTCCAGAATCGCCTCCGATCCCTGCAACCCTTTTTGTTTTTCAGTCACTAAGCGATCGACATAGCCACCGGACTGCGTCACCGCTAACGGCGCTTGATTTGCCAGATCAATGCCATTCAGTTTTTCCAGCAAATCGAGTTCAATCCCTGCCGCCTGAGCCTGCGGTAGAATCGTGTCCTCATAATGGCGACGAATTTTCGCCATCTGCTGTTCGTCACATTCCTCCGGCGATATCTTGCCGTAGCCAAACTGGTAGCTAAAAGTCCCGCAGTTTTCGACAAAGTTACCTGGATCGGTGTGATGTTCCCACAGGGAAGTCTTGCCACCATCGGCTGTACGAGTTCCTTCCGCCGCACCAACCGTTCGGGCAACCAGGGATTCCGAGCCACCGTTGAAGAGGTGATCGTCAGTAGAGATGGTTGGACGGGAGGCGAGGGGGGGAGGGGAGGGAGGCTGTCTCTTATACACATCT
>NZ_JBLZFZ010000091.1:0-20473 GCF_050753385.1 Pantanalinema rosaneae CENA516 | reverse complement strand
AGATGTGTATAAGAGACAGGGGTGAGGTGGGTGAGGAAGGTGGGGAAGAAGTTATCTGCTTTTCTATCTCCCTTGTCTCCCTCATCGTCCCTATCCCCCCATCTCCCCTCATCTCCCCATCAATTCCGCAATGGCTTCTTCGTCTTCAGCATGTGTAGAATCCGTTCCTGGGTCTTGGGACTGTCTACTAAAGGCAAGAAGTTATCGCGCTCCAGTCCCAGGATGTAATCGTCATCCACAGAGGCGGGTGCGGTTAGATCGCCACCTGTGAGGACGTAGGCTAAGCGATTAGCCAGGGAGCGATCGTAGTCACTAATGTAGCCCCCTTGATGCATCACGTATGCCATCAGTTCTAAAGCGGCTCTGGCGGGTTGACCGAGAACCGGAATGGGATTGTGAGGTGGCGGGGTGTAGCCCAAGTGATCGAGGCAGATCACGGCTTGTTTGGCGGCATAGAGGCGACGATCGGGATTCATCACGATTTTGGTCGTCGGGGGTAGGAAACCGAGTTCGATGCCCTCCTGAGCGCTATTGGAAACTTTGGCCGTACCGATCGTTTCAAATACTTTCTTCAGGAACGGCAGCATATCGCCTGGGGTGTCGCTGACGGCGCGATTGCCAATCCATCGTGCCATCCGCATCAAGCCACCCCCAGCGGGAATCAGACCGACACTGAGTTCGACCAAACCGATGTAGGTTTCGGCATCCGCGACCACATGGGGGCAAGCCATCGCTAACTCGCAACCACCGCCTAACGCCCGTCCGTGAACAGCCGCGACGATCGGTTTGTGGAAGTAATAAATGCGTTGGACTAGGGTTTGGACTTTAGTCAGTAATTCAGCGATAACTTTGTGGGAGCGATTAAACGGATTCAGGTTTTCCAGTTGCACAATCTTGCCCACTTCCGCCAAATTAATCCCGACACAGAAATTGTCACCTTCATTGCCAATTACCATGCCGCAATAATCATGGGTTTCTAACCAATCCATTACCTCCAGTAATCCATCCACAACTTTGATGCTGAGGGTATTGGCTTTGGAACGAAATTCATACAGCACCACGCCGTCACCCAGATCTAACAAAGCGGCTTCTGAGTTGTGCCAGAGAACGGATTTAGGATTGGCTTTAATGTCAGCTAAATGAATTTCGTCGGTAGCGGTAGCTAATGGAACAAAATATTCACCAGGAGCATAGGCACTCCCATTCTCTTGATAGAATCCAGTTGTGCCTTCCTGCCGCATTTGGTCAATCCAGGCGGGAATAGTTAATCCGGCTTTACGCAGGTCGGTTAAAACAGTGTCGAAGCCGAGAGCATCCCAGATTTCAAAGGGACCCAGTTCCCAACCGAAGCCCCAACGCATGGCTTGATCGATATCAACGGGACGATCGGCGATTTCAGGAATACGGTTGGCACTGTAGGCTAAGGTTGCCAGAATCGCATGTCGGAAAAATTCGCCTGCCCGTCCTTTGTGGTGATACAGCTTTTGCAAGCGTTCTGCCAGGTTGGGTAGCTTAGCGATGCCATCGATGTTGCCAAGATTCAAGGGTTTTGCAGATTCATAGGCAAAGGTTTGGGGATTCAACGATCGAATCTCGCCATCTACTTTCTTGTAAAAGCCCTGTCCTGCTTTACTACCGAGTGATCCGGTTTCTACCAGTTTGTGGAGTAAGTCGGGTACTTTGAACATATCGCGATCGGCATCATGCGTGACTGCCGTATGTAAGTGGTCTGAGACATACAGCAGCGTATCCAGACCGACTAAATCTGCCATGCGAAATGTGCCGGACTTGGGACGACCGATCAGAGTTCCGGTTAAGGTGTCGATTTCCTCAATCGAATAGCCCTGTTCTGTCAACCCTTTCAGACCTAGCATGGCTACAAACATGCCAATTCGATTGGCGATGAAGTTAGGGGTATCTTTGGCAATCACGATCCCCTTCCCTAAGTACATCCGTCCGAACCACTGCATGTGCTGGATGACCTGGGGATCGGTGTCTGGGGTCGGGATGAGTTCTAATAGTTTCAGATAACGGGGAGGATTGAAGAAATGGGTGCCCAAAAATCGTTGCCGGAAGGATTTAGAACGCCCTTCTGCGATCGCAGCAATGGATAAACCACTGGTATTGGTGGAAATGACGGTTTCTTTGCGGACTGTTTTTTCTAGCCGCTCCATTAATTGTTGTTTGATGGTCAAATTTTCCACAACGGCTTCAATTACCCAGTCAACGTCAGCTAAGCGATCGAAATGTTCTTTATAGTTACCTAAAATTACGCGTTGAGCCGTTTTTTCGGTAAAGAAAATCGGTGGCGATTGCTTCACAGCCTTCTTAAATGCCCCTTCCACTAAGGCATTTTTATCGCCTGATTGAGCCGGTAGATCTAATAAATGTACCGTCAGTCCAGCGTTTGCCAGGTGAGCCGCAATCTGAGCGCCCATTACCCCAGCACCTAACACAGCAGCAGTTTGAAACGGTTTAAACATGATTGGTGTCCTCAAAATGCAGCAAGTAGTGATCTGCGATCGAATGGTCAATTAGTAATGCATTAAAGATTTGGCGTAGATCGGGCAGGATGAGACTGAGACAACAGGGCAGACAATTACGGCAGCAGCAACGCTATTTGTCTCGCCAAGGTGTGACTCGCTATCATGTTCATACAGAGCCGCAATTTCTGCCGCAAACCTCTCCAAGACCTGTCCCCGATTCACACTGCCATCGGGATGTAATAGTCCGTTGGCGATCGTGAAGTCAGCCACAATTAAGCGAAACTTCCTCACCGTTGACCAGTACGGTAAATGGCAATTGGCTTGCTCAATTAAGTGGTGGTAGCGAGCTTGAATACAGGGGTGTTGGAGCCATGCTGTCAGGCTGAGATCAATGCCGAGATGGAGTGCTTCTTGTTGGAGTAATTCCAGATCGGGTACAATCAACATGCCACAGAATTTGTGATTGGCTCCCACGGCGATCGCATGAGTCACTAAGGGGGATTGCGTTAACTCCTGTTCCAATGGCAATGGGGAAACATATTTTCCGGTCGATAGCTTGAACAACGATTTTTTTACGCCGATAATTTTGAGGAAACCATCGGTGGTGATTTCGCCCAAATCCCCGGTATGTAACCAACCATCGGCATTCAACACCTGCTGAGTCGCCTCTGGATCCCGATAGTAACCCTGCATCACAAACGGCGATTTCACCAGGATTTCGCCATCTGCCGCGATCGCAAGCTCGACTCCCGGAATCGGTAAACCAACTGTCCCAGCCTGATTATAATTCCCCCGGTTGTAGCATAAGACAGCACTGGTTTCTGTTAAGCCATAGCCTTGTAATACGGGAATTCCGGCGGCTGAAAACACATTGGCAATCTCTGGACGTAACGCTGCACCCCCACAGATTAAAGCTTTCATGCGAGTGCCAAACACCGATCGCCATTTGGCAAACACTAAGCGATCGGCGAGGTGAAGTCGGAGCTTAAATAACTGAGAAATCGGTTGACCAATTTGATAGCGATGGGCTAATTTCACTGCCCAATCATAGGCTGTGCGATCGAACTTTGTCAGCCGTTGCCCCTGTTCTAGAAACCGTTCATAAACCTTTTCTAGCAGGCGAGGAACTGTAATCAAAATGGTTGGATTAACGAGTTTCAGATGCTTGACGATATGGTTCGGATCAGAGAAATAAATACTGTGACCATAAGCGATATGTCCATAGAGAAACGCCCGCGCGAAAATATGCGTCAACGGGAGAAAGATTAGTGCAACTTCCTGTGCGCCTGTGCCGAGATTGGGATAACTGCTAAATGCTGCCAGAATATCCGCCGCAATGTTTTCGTGAGTGAGCATCACCCCTTTCGGCCGCTTGGTTTCACTGGCAATATAGAGAATGGTTGCCAGATCACTGGGAGCGATCGCGTGTCGTAATGCTTGTAAGCGTTCAACTGACCAATCTTCCCGACCTTGTTGTCGCACTTCATCCAGAGAGACTAGTTGCAGCGATCGGGGTAGCGGAGCAATCTCATGGGAATGATCAGGATGTCCTTCTCCTAGTAAATGAGGGACTTGTAAGCACTCCTCTAAGCTACATTCAGCAACTTCTTGAGTTTGCGCTTTTCCCCGCATTACCTCTGCCCGTAGCGACTCCCAATCGCTTGGCACTTCAGCCACAATGATGCTTTCTAATGTGGTAGCTGTATCGAGATAGGGCATCACTTGATACAGTAGATCAAGGTTAGAGATGACTAGCGCTCTAGCGGCGGTATGTTGCAGGATAAACAGAATGTTTTCAATGGTTTGGGTTAGGTCGATCGGGACATTAACCAGCCCCGCTAACAAGCAACCCATATCAGCGAGACAGAAAGCGATATCACTGTGCATCACTAACGCCACGCGATCGCCCCGATGGAGGTTTAAGGCAAGCAATCCTAAGGCGATTTCCGATGCTGATTGGCGAAAATCAGTGTTGGAAACAGCTTGCCAACGGCGTTTGTGCCATTGATTAAATGCCTGCTCATTGGGAGAACGATCGCAGGCTTGATCGAGTAGATCTGGCAATGTTTGACCCAGAGTGAGGCTACCAGAATCAGGTGGAGCACGATAAATAGTCGATGTACTAGCCATAGCCGTTAAGAGTAATCAATCACACGTCAGTTAGAGCTGATGTGAGAACTATAAGGAGGGCTGTAACTAACACTAGAAATATTCAAAGAATTGCTGCCGAACGGTAGCAACAGATTAGGAGAAGAGCGGATTTAAGATGAATATTTCTTGTGTGAGTTGATCAGGTGAGAGTGCTAACTTACCCTTGACCAAGAGTTAGCCCGGGCAAAAGGTAAATTGTCACAGAGGAAAATCCCTGCGATCAAGAAATTGGGTTTGCCAGCAATCCTTCAGCGTGGATGAATCAGATCAGAGGGGTAAAATATCACCCAAATGGGTTAGGTTTTACCTATCGATCGGGATTGCTAATGGTTGCTTGATTGAGGCATTTAGGGGTGTGTGCCTATGGGAAAGCTGCTTTAGAAACTAACTATAAATTGATCTACCTTGATCGATTTTTTTGACTCTAAAGCACTACCATCTCAAGCAATTTGAACCTGGAGCTATTTAGTTTTAGGAAGAAGTTGTCACCGGCTCTAGAAAAGATCGAAGCCTTAAAATCAACCTCAAAGTATTAATTGAGTTTTCACTTAGTATAGCTTTTTACTTTTTGAGTTGCCGGAAAATGACATGTATCGTAAACAAGTTTTGTAAATAATCTGAATTCAGCCCCTGAATAATGCCTGTAACCGTAGTCATCCAACTTGAGGCTGAGAAAAGAAGTTCAAAGTATTAAAGTTTATTTGAATTAGTTTACACAAGTCTATATTCTATGTCGCAGAATAATTTAGACTCAGGTTAATAATTTGCAATCGACGATCGTTGGAGAATACTATTAGCCACTTGGCATAACTGGGTAGCGATGCTGTTTAGAATTCAAACTTAGCAATAGATTTGATCTAATCAGTGAGGATTGCAGATTTATTAAGGTGTGATTTTGCGTAGGAGCGTGACATACCCTTTGGGAAGCAGGCTACGCTAAAAAGTCCTTACTATTAACCAGAAATCTCTGCCAAATAACGCGCCTGTACAGAAAAGTGCGGAGTTATTTAGTTTCCATTTCTAAATATAGGTATAGATTTAGTAAACGTACTTTTAGAGCAACCCATTTCTTAGTTTAAAATGAGTAAGGGCATAGTCATGTTACGCCCTTTAACCAAGCATTTCTATTGCTGAATTACGGTGACAGGTCACTATCAATTCCGTAATGTACAGAGCGTTAATTCTCCTTTGATATGTCGATCGAGCCAATTACTAATGTCTGCTGCTACTTGCTCGGCATAGATATCATTATGTAAATCATGGTAGGCATTGGGATATTCTCGATATTCTTTATCCGCGATCGGCAGTTGCTCAAATAACAATTGACTACTGGCGGGTAAAGCCACTGGATCGGCACTGCCATGCAGAATTAACATAGGGATTTGTAAATTGGCAATGTGCGATCGCAGATACCGCACCGTTTGCAAAAACTCGGTCACTAATCGCGCCGTTCCCTTCGTATGCCGTAATGGATCATTCTGATAGGCTGCCACCACAGCCGCATCCTGGGAGCCAGCATTTTGCGGAATGCCCGTATTCAGCGTAAAACGGGGTAACACCTGGGACAACAACTGACCGATCGCGAGCCGAATCGGTGACACTCCCACCGGACCGATCGCTGGAGCCATGGCAATTACCCCCATCAGGGTTTCTGGATGACGCAACGCATAGTCCAGTACGATCACCGCTCCTAAACTATGTCCCAACACAAAGCCGGGTAACGTGGGATGCTGACTGGTGACCAGTTGCCAAAAGCTACTAAAATCGGCGCGAAACTCTGACCAGGCATTAATGTAGCCCCGTTGTCCCGGTGATCGACCATGTCCCCGCAAATCCACACTATAGACCGCATAACCGCGCGGCACTAAGTAATTGACCAGATTACTAAATAGACCGCTATGACTGCCCAACCCCGGTACGATGCCTAACACAGCCTGAGGTTCTCCCAGGGGTAGCCAGCGTTGATAATACAAAGCTAAACCATCCTGACCTGTAAATGTACCTGCGTCATGCTGCATAGTATGTCTCCGGTAATTAATTTAACCAACTAATGCCATCAAAAAACTTACGATTCAGAATGAAGCTAGGATGCCGTATTTCACTCAATTTTTCTCTAGCTTCAACTAATCTTGATGGACTGCTAAGGAGATTTCCAGGAAAATTTTTACCTTTGTACGGACAAACGACCGTTCGCCCCTACCAAAAATTGCTAATTGTCCGGTAATTTCTATTCTGGAAATCTCCTCAATAGTCTTACAGCCGTTCTCAAATGAATGCACCACACTTGTCAATTCGGACAGCCCCCTAAATCCCCCAATTCTGGGGGACTTTGGCTCCTGTTCCCCCCAAAATTGGGGGGCTAGGGGGGCGAAAACTGCCGTAAGCCACCTCGATATTGGCGATCGCGTCCCCTTCTGAGACGAATAACGGTGCTTGCAAACCCTGACTAGAGGCTTGACTAATCAACCACAAATCAAATGGGGAACGACTTAAATAGGCGGTGTAATGCGGATTTAAATAGGAGAGTGTCTCTGTTTGTTGGGTCAGATGTCCCTGGAAAAACGCGATACTGAGCGCTTTAATGTAGCTTTCAAAGGGGGGAACTCCTCGTTTGGTTGTCGGAGGAGAGACTTTTACCTGTAAATCAAGTGTGCGGCTGAGTCGCTGCATATCACAGACATGGGATTTGCCCTGCATTAACGCTAAATAATGCGTTGGGGTGGTTAACCATTGAAAAAATCGCAACTGTTCCAATGCCAAGGGCGCGATCGTATCCTGGCTCCCTGCGATTAGCATGACAGGTACTTGAATGTTTTGGATGCCGACTTGCCCAAATACTTCACTGCCGACCGCATCCAGTGACAGAATTGCTTGTACGCGATCGTCGCGCAGGTGATACAGTTGCCGGGGCAATCCTAACGCCTGACATTGCAGTAACAAGGAAAGATTGGTGTCACTTCCTGGCGTTAATCCGCAAGCCAGTTCCAGCTTATCAAACTGAATATCCGCTCCCGCCAGGGCAAACGCCGTATAGGCTCCGAAGGAGTATCCCATTACCCCTACGGCAGTCAGATTTAATTTGCCCTGAAACTGATCTAGATTACGGCGCTCTAAATCATCCAATAGATCGCGAATGTCTAACGGGCGATCGATAAATTCACCTAACTGAAACACTTCTGTCGCTTCACCCGTGAGCATCCGACGTACCTGTTCTGTATCACTGCCGGTATGCCAGGGAGCGGCAACCAGATAGCCATAAGACGCGAGATGTCTCGCATAAGGTTCCAGATCCTCGGGATTGGAGGCTAACCCGTGGGACTGAATCACGACCGGAATTGATCCAGTGGGTAACGGATCAGGATAGTAACAAACGACTTGCAACGATCGTGGAACTCCAGATGATGCCGTATGGCGGGGCGAGCGCTTGACGACGATAGTAGATTGCTGCACTGTAAAAGATCCCGCTTGGCGTAGATCCGGGAGAGTGGCAAAATCGATCGCCGGGGTTCCCCTGGCTTCTTGCAGAGATAGTTCTCGAATCGTCGCGATCGTGGCTTCGGTTTCCTGCAACAACCATTCCACCCGTTTAGCGGTAAACAGCAATTGATCCAGGTTGATCTGTTGGGTATCGGGAAATCGCCGTAGAAAACTGAGTAACGACAAGCCCTCTGGATCGCTTGCCATCTGCACGATCAACTCTTGCAGATGGTGGATCTGATCACGATCGTCCAATGGCTGTAAGAACCGACCAAACCATGCCAGTAATTGTTCTCCCATTGAGGTATGGAAGAAGTGTCGCAGTTGTGCCGGGTTTAACTCTAATCGCGTTTGGAGAATCCGCCGACAGCGAGAGCGCTGCGCTTCATCGGCATCTCTTAAATAGAGTTCACAAACTTTATTGGCAATATAAGGGATTTTTTGGAGTTCTAAGAATCCTCGCGTCCAGCGAATAATTTGTAGAACCAGTGCTTTAAACTGGTGCAGTGTGGCTCGTTTAGAGGCGGTGTTAGCTGGAGCCGACGGACGATCGGGCGGAGAGTTGGTATGAGCCATAGCAGACCTGTACAGACGAACAACTCAGGGTTGCCCGCTCTCTCCTAGTTCCATCATGACTTAGAAAAGAAAACTATGAGCCATCTGCAATGATTAGTAATTTGCCCGTCACGATAATTTATGCATGGCTTCTTGCAACAACATTACGGTGCCATCTGTGACAAACTGCACCGCGATCGCCAGTACCAAAAATCCTAAAATGCGATTAAACGCATCGATCGTCGATTTGCCCAGGTGATCCATTAACGAATCTCCCAACGTCAGGCACAGGTATAGACTGATTCCCAGGAAGCCAATACCCAACAAACAACCCAGGTAATCGAGCCAACCTGTGGCTTTGGATGCCATGCCCATGACCACCCCGATCGCCCCTGGCCCACTAATTAACGGCACTGCCATTGGCGTAAAGGAAATATCTTCGCGATCGCACAACGGTTTACGGTGGCGTGGATGAGCCGGAGCGGTTGCCTTTTCCCAAGCCACCCTGGCGATCAATAAGCCCCCTGCGATCCGCAATACGCCCAGCGACAGGTGAAAGAAGTCCAGAATTAAGCGTCCCGCAACTAGAAAGGTAGCCAGTACCAGAATCACGTTGATCGCCGTATGACGGGCTTGATGCAGTCGGTAGGAGCGACTATCTACCTCCGTCAGGGCATGGAATACGGGAACGGCACCAATCGGATTCGCGATCGGCAAAAGGGCGAGAAATGTCGCGATCGCTTGAAACCAAAGCTCATGCATAACCAACTGAAACACAGGATATCAAACATCTGCATCGTAAAAATCCTGCCAATAATTAAAATGCGCGAGTTTACCTGAGTTTTGGACATGAACTAAAGTAAATCAGTAAAACCACCACTACAATGCTTTGCGGGAGCGCGATCGCAAATCATCCAGTAACGCATATAGCACCGGGACAACCACCAAACTTAGTAAGGTCGAGGTAGTTAACCCGCCAATGATGGCGATCGCCATGGGTGCCCGGAGTTCGGCTCCGGCTCCCAATCCCAACGCGATCGGGAGCATCCCTAACATGGTTGATGCGGTTGTCATTAAAATCGGTCGGAGGCGTACTGGGCCAGCTTGCAGAATTGCCTCTGTCCGAGACATGCCAGCCTGACGCAATTGGTTAATGTAATCCACTAAGAGAATGGCACTTTTATCCGTCAGTCCCAGCAGGAAGATAATGCCAATCACGGAGATCATGCCGAAATCACTTTGGGTGATGAGTAAGGCAAAGATGGCTCCAATGATCGACAATGGCAGGGCAATGATGATCACCAGTGGATCCGTCCAACCGCGAAACAGCAACATTAGCACGATCAAGACGCTGAGTACGGATAAGCTCAGGGTCGCGCCAAAACTACCAAAGACTTCTCCGGCGCGGGCAGAATCTCCGCCTAAATCCAATGTCACACCCGCTGGTTTGATCTCATTGGCAATTGCCACCACTTGATTCGTGGCATCACCTAACGCCAGATCTCCGGTTAAATTGGCACTGATATAAGCCACCCGCCGGGAATTCAGCCGCGTAATTTCCCCCACTTTCCCCTCGCGATTGGCAGTCCCCGTTGCAGTGACATCGGCAAATCCGGGTAGGGTAGCGACCCGCTCCTGAATTTTGGCGGCGGTTTGACTTAAGATCACAGGATTATCGCCAATCAGCGCCACCTGAAGCGGTTTTTCTCCACCCGTATCCACAAACTGGATATCTTCCACACTGGTGGTGACATCCGGAATGGTGGGCAATTGCTGCCGAATCTGCTCCTGTACCTCGGTCGTATGCAGGCTGCGATCGGGGTTTAATCGGACATACAACGTGCCTTGATTCGGTTGTTGGCGAGTACCCACAACGGTAAAAACGGATTGCACCTCGGGTGACTTTTGAATTGCCGATTCTAATTGCTTAGCTACATCCAATGAGTCATTTAAAGGATTAGCGATCGGAAATTTTCCGGCAGCGATTGCGGCTGGATCAATGCCAGGGGGTAAGCCTGGGGGAAGCCCACCTTGACCATTACCATCGGGTGGCGTGGCTCCGGGGGGGACTGGCGACGTGGGGGGAACGGCTCCCGGTGGTACCTGATCCGGGGCTTCAGTGGGTAGCCCTGCCCCTGGAGGCATCATTGGCAGTTGGGGAAGGGGAGCAGTATAGGTGACATTGAATTCCCCGCGATCGAGTTTGGGAATAAAGCCCTGGGGTAACAACGGAATCATGGCGATGCCCAGCACTAAAACGAGTATGGCAATTCCCATGACCAGCCAGCGATGCTGCAATGACCAGGCAAGTAAGCGGGAGTAAAGCCGGGAGAACCTGCCTAACTGTACTGTCTCAGCTTGGGGTTCCTGGTGAGTTTGGTTCGTCTGCGTGTTCCGTGGTTTGAGCCAATAAGCGGCGAGGATGGGTGATAGAGTCCGGGCGACCAGCAGCGAAATTAGCACAGCAGCAGATACCACAATGCCAAAGGGTTTGAAGAATTGCCCCACGACATTGCCCATAAAGGCTACGGGCAGAAATACCGCCGCGATCGTGATCGTAGCTGCCGCGACCGTTAAACCAATTTCATCCGTGGCAGTGATGGCGGCTTGCCGAGGAGGTTCACCGTTTTCGATATGCCGGGAAATATTTTCGACATCGACGATCGCGTCATCGACAATAATCCCAATTACCAATGCCAATGCCAGCAGCGTAATGGTTTCTAGATTCAGTCCCAAAACTGCCATGACGATGGCTGTGCCTAAAAGCGAGGTGGGAATTGCCAGGGCGGAAATTAAGGTGGCTTTCCAGTTCCAGAGGAAGGGATAAATCACAATTACCGATAACAGAATCGCCACTAATAGGGCTTCGATCGTTGCGTGGGTGGCTTCGTTAATATAATCGGCTTGGGTGGCGGCTTGGGTCAGTTGCAAGTTGGGTAAGGTCGGCTGTAATCGGGCGATCGTTTGCTCAACCTGCCTCACGACTTCCAGGGTATTGGCATCACTTTGTTTCACCACTTCGATCGCCAGCGCATCCTGTCCATTGAACCGAACGGCGGAAGTTCCGGCGGCTTGAATTACCTGTTCACCATCACTTTGCTCGGTGGCTGGAGGCAGGGGCTGCACCTTGGCATTCGCCGGAACTCCTAGTAGCGTGGCTTTCAGCACTCCCGGTAACTGGGCAATTTCCGGCAACAGTTTAGACTGAACGGTTGTCGTCAGTGTGGCTAAAGAGTTTTGTTGACTGGTGACAGCGTAGCTGACCACTGCCGATTCATTCAAATTGATCGGAATAATCTCATAACTGGAGTTATCAGGTAACGTCACTTGCTGTAAGGTCGCTTCCACCCGATCGCGCGATCGCTCCAGATTACTGCCGACACTAAACGCCAAACTAATTACGGCTCGACCCGGATAGGTGGTAGACCTTACCGTTTCTAAACCCTGTGGGTCTAGGGATCGCAGTTGGCGTTCGATCGGTTGCGTGACGTTCGCTTCCATGCCCGACGCATTCGTAATCGGGGCTGTAGCATTGACTACCACCACCGGGAACGTCACATCGGGGAAGAGGGCATATTTGAGCGAACTAAATGCCAGCAGTCCAGCGATCGAGACAGCAATCCAAAAGCCCAGAGTCAGCCAGGGATAGCGGAGTGCCCATCGAGAAATATTCAAACGTTCGCGCATAGATGCAGATCGCGGCGGCGTTGTCATACTCCAAACCTTGCCCAAGTCAAACGATAATAGACATCCTACCCTTCCATCTGTCGATATTCAGATCGTAAATCGGACTAATTCCGGGATATGCCTAACCTGCCAGTGATTTTGGTGCCCCAGGGGGCAGAGTATCAAGCGGTTTGTCGCGGTTTAAAGGCGGCGGCGATGACTGCTGTAACCGTCTTACCCATTCCTGCCTGCCCGGCTCCGGTGATGCGTCATTTGCAAGCACTGGTGCAATCGGGACAGTTGACCGCCGATCGCCCGGTGGTGGTGGTGGGCCTCTGTGGGAGTTTGACTCCGACCTTAACCGTAGGGGATGTTGTGTTGTATCGAGACTGTTTAGCGGGTGATGCGGCTACCCTCACCCAGCGATCGCTGGATGCCGCGTTATCCGATCGCTATTTTCGTCCCAACATGATCCAAGTCCGGGGGTATACCAGCGATCGCGTAATTTGCCTGCCAGCCGCAAAACAGCAATTAGGACAGCAGTATGGCGCTGAGGTGGTTGATATGGAAGGAGCCGCCATCTTGCAGGTGCTGCCTCCGGCTGGAATTGCGGTGGTCATGATCCGGGTGGTGAGTGACGATTGCCACCATGATTTGCCGAATTTAGCCGGGGTCTATGATGCGAATGGCTCACTCCGATCGGGGGTAATGGCGGTGAAAATGATCCAACAGCCGATCGCTAGTTGGTATTTAATTCGAGGTGCTTTACGGGGATTAGCCGTCTTACAAACTACGATCGCCCAATTATTTGCCGCTTAAAACTGGAACATCACCTGGTCGAATCACGGTCAAGGCATTACAGGCTATGCCACTATCAAACGTAGATTGTTCGGATTTCATTGCTATGCGTATTTCATTCGTGCCTGCGATCGCCCTGACCCTGTTAATGCAAGCTGGTATGCAGCTACCTGCTACGGTGGCTAAACGTCCGGTGTTGAATCAGCCACCGCAAACGATCGAAAAATATTTCGGTAAATATTGGAGCCGGAAAACCGAGCGGCTGCCGGGGGGGATTAATCAAATCACCTACACCTATCCAGTCCAACCGTTGCGTCGTCTGTTTCCCGAAACGTCGGACTTGAAATTTTCGGTAGTGTTCGTCAATAATCGGGCGCGGGAGATTGCCGTGGTGTCCCCGAATGCACAGATTACTAAATATGCCGATCGCATGGATCAATTGTTTGCCTATGTCTTTGGTGCGCCGCCGTCTAAGACCAGTCCAGTCTACAAAAAAGACTTAACGGATACCTCGGTGATGACCGGCAGTTTGCAGGCACGTACTCTCTGTCTAGAGAATGGCATAGCGACCAGTTATGAGTGGCACAGTGTCCCGGAAGCCACGCTCTATGGCAAATTTGTGGTGGACGATCGTTGTTTGTTCCCGGTTAAATAAATCAATGCGGGTATTTGTCACAGGTGGAACGGGGTTTGTTGGAGCCAATCTGATTCGACTGCTGTTGCAACAGGGCTATGAAGTGCGGGCATTAGTGCGTCCGCAAAGCCAACGGGGTAACTTAGCGGATCTCGATCTGGAAATCGTCAATGGGGATTTGAATGATCCCAATTTGTCCCAGCACATCCGGGGGTGTCAGATCTGTTTCCATGTGGCGGCACTTTATTCCCTCTGGCAAGCCGATCGCGACCTACTCTATCAGCACAATGTTTTAGGTACTCGGAATCTGCTGGCGGCGGCGCGGCAAGCGGGTGTGGAACGGACGGTTTACACCAGTTCCGTGGCGGCGATCGGGGTGAAAGGGGATGGCATTCCGGCGGATGAAACCTACCAGAGTCCGGTGGAAAAGCTGATTGGGCATTACAAACAATCGAAATATTGGGCAGAACAGGAGGCGCTCAAAGCGGCGCGATCGGGTCAAGAGGTGGTGATCGTGAATCCCAGTAGCCCGATCGGGGCATGGGATATCAAACCAACTCCCACCGGAGACATTATTCTGCGATTCCTGCGGCGACAGATGCCCGTTTATATGAATACCGGCTTGAACTTTATTCATGTGCAGGATGTGGCTTGGGGGCATTTACAGGCTCTAGAGCGGGGACAATCCGGCGATCGCTATATCCTGGGCAACCAGAATCTCTCCTTAAAACAACTGCTGGATCATCTGGAACAGATTACAGGGATGCCAGCGCCCCAGCGATCGATCCCAGCTTGGATTCCCCTCAGTGTCGCCTGGGTAGAAGAACGATTGTTATCACCGCTTGGCAAAACTCCCTCGGTGCCACTCGACGGGGTGAAGATGGCACGGCAGACGATGTACTACAATCCGACCAAAGCGGTGACGGAATTAGGCTTGCCGCAAACCCCGATCGCCACTGCTTTAAAAGATGCCGTAGATTGGTTTGTAGCCCACGGCTACGTCGGAGAACACAGTTAACGCGAGGAGAGAACGGAACAAACGATGGCAATTCATTTACAACAAGCGATCGAAGTGGGCAAATATATCGTCGCCCAACGGTTGAAAGGTCGGAAACGGTATCCCTTAGTCCTGATGCTGGAACCACTGTTTCGGTGTAACCTCGCCTGTACGGGTTGTGGCAAGATCCAACATCCAGTAGACATTCTCAAACAAAACCTCACCCCCGAACAATGCTTTGCGGCAGTGGAGGAATGTGGTGCCCCGGTCGTGTCGATTCCCGGTGGCGAACCGTTGTTGCATCCTCAAATTGAGCAAATTGTCCAGGGGTTGATCGATCGCAAAAAGTTTATCTACCTCTGTACGAATGGGTTGTTGCTGGAAAAGAGTTTAGATAAGTTCCAGCCCTCACCCTATCTGACGTTTAGTGTTCACTTGGATGGCTTGCAGGAGTTGCACGATCGCTGTGTCGATCGTAAAGGGGTATTTGACACTGCCGTCAATGCCATCAAAGCCGCTAAAGCCAGAGGATTTCGGGTGACGACGAATACCACCGTGTTTGAAGGCACTGATCCGCAGGAAATGCAGGAGTTTTTTGATTTCCTCAGTACCTTAAATATCGATGGCATGATGATTTCGCCCGGTTACAGCTATGAATGGGCACCGGATCAAGACCATTTTTTGAAGCGGGAACAAACCAAAACCCTATTCCGGGAAATCCTGGCTCCCTACACCGCCGGACAGAAATCCTGGAACTTTAACCACAACCCGTTGTTTCTGGATTTCCTTACCGGGGAGAAGGACTACGAGTGTACGCCGTGGGGCAGTCCCAGTTACAGCGTATTGGGCTGGCAAAAACCCTGTTATCTGCTGAACGAGGGCTACTATTCCAGCTATCAAGAACTGTTAGAACAGACGGATTGGAGCCAGTACGGTCGAGCGAGTGGTAATCCTAAATGTGCCGATTGTATGGTGCATTGTGGCTATGAGCCGACGGCAGCAACGGATGCCATGGAACCCCAAAATATGATGCGGGCACTTGGCAGTGTGTTTAGCTTCAGTCGCTAATTTGAGGTACTAAAAATTACCTTCAGAGAAAATTGTCGGTTAGAACCAGTGAGGATCTGGGCAGTCTGATCAAAAGAGTGTATTGCCTTGCGTCCTCACGGCGTTTTAGCCTGATATTCTGGAGTTTTTGCGTTGTCCAGTCAGTCTACTTCTCAACACCGTCGCCATCTACCCATGCTCCCAACCTTATCTGAGGGGAGCCTGTTGGCTCTGCATCTTGAATCTACGCTCCGAGATCTACCACTGCACCACTTTCAAGCGGATTTGAACTGCCTGGGAACGGAATTGGCGGCAATTTTTGAGCAATATCCGTTATTGCCAGGAGCGGTGCTGACCGATCGCGGGCAGTTTGTCGGGATGATTTCGCGCAAACGCTTTTTGGAATATCTGATCCGTCCCCATGGCATCGATATTTTCCTGCGAGAACCCCTGCGGGTGTTATATAGCTATGCCCGAAGCGAACTCTTGTTGCTGCCTGGTGATACACCGATTCTGGTTGCTGCCCAACAGGCACTACGCCGATCGCCAGAACTCCGGGAAGAACCGATCGTCGTGCAAGTGGAGCAGTCCTATCAGATGCTCGACATTCATGAACTGAATATTGCTTACTGGCAAATTCGGGGGATTGAAACGCAGGTGCGCTACGAACGGACGCAGGCACAGATGATCCAGAGTGATAAGATGGCAAACTTAGGGCGACTGGTGGATGGCGTTGCCCACGAAATTTTGGATCCAGTTAGTTTTATCTGGGGGAATCTCAGTCACGTTGCTGCCTATACCGAAGATTTGTTGAAACTGATTGCCGCCTACGATCGCTGGCAACCCAAGTTACCCCAAGACATTCTCGATTTACAGGCAGACCTGGAGATTGATTACCTACGGGAAGATTTACCACGCACGATCGAAAGTATTCGGACGGGAGCCGAGCGGTTATCGAAACTGGCAACCAGTCTGCAAAACTTTTGCCATATCGATGAGGTCTATCCCAAACCCGCCGATTTACACGTCTACCTGGATGGCATTTTGTTGCTGCTGAAGAGTCGGCTGAGTAGCGAGATTCAGGTGATCAAAAACTATGGACACCTGCCGCCGGTTTCGTGTTACCCAGGACAATTGAATCAGGTGTTCATGAATATCCTCAGTCACGCGGTCGATGCCTTGCTGAATCAAGCCGTCAGCCAACAATTGCACTTAGACTTCCGATCTGATCAAGCGGTGCAATCCCCAACGATCCCGACCTTTACACCGACGATCGAAATTACCACCCAGGTACGCACGATCACCACGATGGATGGAGGCAATTCTCGCTGGGTGTCGATCTGCATTATGCACAATGGGTCTAGCCTGTCTGCCGCCGCCCAAAAGGAGATTCTGGAATCCTTCTCAGTCAAGAAACGAGCCGAAAAGGAAACCAGTCTAGGCGTAAGCTATCAAATTGTTACAGCCAAACATGGGGGCAAATTTGAAGTCCGGGCACACAACCTACCCACGGCAGATGGCACGATCGACCTGGAAACCAGTAGTGGAATTGAATTTGAAATTCTCTTACCGCTGCTATGAGTCTGGTACCAAGCGGGTACAACGCTCTACTCATCCAGGTTGGATGGCGGAGACGAATCATGATGATCCGTAGACTTGCCATGCAAAAGTTTATCCCAGGCGGTTTTGGCGGCTTCCGATAAGCGAGTGCCAAAGGATTCCATTTCCTGGACGACCGAAGTCCAGTTTTTCTCAGCCTCCTGCTGAATGTGCTGGAAGGAATGTTCAATTCGATCGCGGTCAATTAACTTATCGTTTTCGATCGCTTCCCGCGCTTGGCGAACCGCGTTTAAGTAAGCATCACGGGTTAAATCACCCGCCGACTGGATTTCTGACTGTGCCCGTTTTTTAATCGCATCAATCAAGGCTTGGGTTTCGTGCTTCACATCGTCATTCCGCTCCGGTGGTTTTGGTTCAACCAACGCATCCGTGGGACTGGGAACAATGGCAGACGTCTCGTGGGTTGGTTCAGTCGTCATAACTCCCCCTGCTTCAGATCTGTACATGCCGACACGCCTACACTATAGCGCAGGCTCATTTGGGGGACACGATCGCTGGGCTACCCAACGATCGCAAGTGATTGACGGTGACACCGGGACGTTCTTAAATTAGATTAAGGTAAACAAGTGTAAAGAACAGATTAATAATTAATCCTTTCAACCTGTTAGGTCAACCGTCTCATGGTTATCTCTCCCGCTTTTGTGACACGACGATCGCTGAAATATGCCGCCCTGAAGGGGGCTACCTGCCTGCTGGCTGGAGTGCTGGCACTGGCAATCTGGTTAAATCCGTTGGGGATTCTGCCCGGTGGTACTGCTGCCTATGCCTATAACAATCCAGAGTTGTTGCCGGATGTGCAAACTCCGGTGATTGATCTGGCAAAAGCCTTAACCGATGAGCAGGAAAGTACCCTTGCCCAAAATCTCGAAACTTTTGAGCAAGAAACGGGCTGGAAATTGCGAGTGTTAACTCAGTTCGATCGCACACCGGGAGCCGCCGTCAAAGACTATTGGGGATTGGACGACCACAGTGTACTCCTGGTTGCCGACCCACGGGGGGGGAATCTGCTGAACTTCAGTGTGGGAGATGACCTCTATCCCCTGATGCCGCGCACCTTTTGGATTGAGTTGCAAACCCGATTTGGCAATCAGTTCTTTGTCCGCGAAAATGGCGAGGATCAAGCGATTCTCCATGCCTTAAGTTCAATTCAGTCCTGCATCCAGCAAGGGGGCTGTCGGGTGGTGCCGGGTCTACCTAGAGAGCAATGGATTCTGACGCTAATTACCTCGATCGTCGGCGGTGTCATCTGTGGGTTTGCCGCCCATCCCCGCAAAGAAGGTCAGGTGTTTGCTTGGCAGTGGGCATTAATTTTCTCGCCACTCTGGGGAATTTTGTTTATTGCCTTCGGGATTGCGCCGGTGATCACCCGCACCAGCGATTGGTTGCCCTTATTCCGCAACGTATCTGGCTTCATGATTGGCGCACTGGTGGCGTTTCTGTCCCCAACGTTTAATCGATCGACGACTTCGGAAACCTAATCTGAAAGGATGTTTTAAAAGTATCAAAGTGATTGCACTTGCCCCCTTTTCTGGTATGCCCGTAGGGCTTTAATCCCCCAATTCTGGGGGACTTTGAATCCAGTTCCCCCCAGAATATAGCCTGACGGCATCGTAGAAAGGGGGGCTAGGGGGGCGGTTCAGGTAACGATTTTGACTTTTCAAACACCCTCTGAATCCGCGATCGGTCAAGCTGGCGCAAGTAAAACTTAGAACTGAATTAACCCATCTGTCGCCCCTGGTTGAGGGCAATGGCAGGTGGGTTAATTTGTATGGCTTCCATCATTTGAGGACTACTCACCCACCCATCGGTTACATGCAAATCCATGTAAATCCATGCAAAAAAAATTTCGCCATTTTTTCTGGAATGGTATATAGTACAGTTGTACTAAAAAATAACGTAGTATAAATACTACAAAATTTCCCTTCACTTTATATCCATCTCATATCCCACCCCACCCTGACAAGTGCAGAGGAGTTCGCCTATGAACCGCCGTCCCCCCAAACGAAGTAGTGTGAGATATATGCTGGCTGGTGGGTCAGCTATTGCTGCGGTTGGTTTGCTGGTTGATCCCAGCCACCTACTCCCTAACCCCGCCCCTGCTAAAGACCTGTGTCAAGAGATAGTACAGCCGACAGCAGCACTATCGCGGCAACAACTATCTGCCCTGCTGGCTGTGCCAGAGCGTTCCCCCAAGGCCAATCTGAAACAGGTGATCAATCAACCCTATTGCAAACTGCCTACCTTACAGGTGCGATCGGGAGCCAATGCCCAACGGGAAGCGTATCCTTTGGCGTTTGATCCGCAAACCTGGTTTATTGTGCTGTACGAGGGGGATGAGTATGTCGGTTATTCGTTCAGCTTCCGTCATGACTAGAGCCTGGAAACTCAGTTCGGGGTTGCTCTCTAGCCTATTCCTCTCCAGTTGCCAATTGAATAGCCAGTCTCCGGCGGCGATTTCGGTGCAAGTGTACCAGCAATGGGAATTGCAACCCGGTGACAAAATTGCTGGCTATCGCGTAGTCGGTGGTTTAGGCGACATCTCGATCGCTTTAAATGGGCAGTCGGTTTACGCCCCGTTTTATGGACAGACCCAACGGGATGAACGCCAATGTGTGTTTTTCTCCAGCCCAGATGTGCCTGCCTATTTGTTTCGCTTCTGTGGGCTTGATCACCCGCGTCTGGGCAATGTCAGCCAGGGGGAGCCAATGGGGAAAGCCACGATCGTCCAGTTCGCTACCCTGCGGAAACAGCCGAATGGCACCTGGGCGATCGTGGAACCGAGTAAACGCATTCTAGAACGCACCCTGAAACCATCATGAGATCTGCTGTGCCTCCCCCCTCTATGCTTGCCCTTAGCCTCCTGACCCTGGCGGTTGGTAGCACTGCCAAACCCGCTTACGCGGACGATGCGATCGTCTCCTTCGCCCCTCCCAGCAATCCCACAGCCTCTAATTCCAGCCCTCCTCCTGTCCCGACTGCCTCCTCTCCCCTTAACTTCGCCCCCTCTCCCTCCCCTTCTCTATCTGTCTCTTATACACATCT
>NZ_JBLZFZ010000090.1:0-20894 GCF_050753385.1 Pantanalinema rosaneae CENA516 | reverse complement strand
AGATGTGTATAAGAGACAGCCTCTGCCCCATCCCCCCACAAAACAGCGATAATAGGGAAAACCACTGCAATATCTCAGCCTATGGAAGCGTTTGCTCCCACTCCACCCGACTGGACTGAACCAGCCATTCATGCTCAAGAGTTTTGCTGCCCCAGTTGTCGATCGTCCAGTCAGGCGGCTCAACGGGTCTGGGTAAATCGCCGATCGCCCGTCTTTACCGAAGATCACCGGAAAAAATGGCAGGAATTTTATTTATGTGAATGTGGCAAAGCCTGGTGGGCATGGAGTAATCAGCGTCCGCCCTCCGAACTGGCGCAACAGGAACGGGAGTTACCACCCCCACCACCCCTGCGTCCCTTCTTTAATCCGTTTGATGAATAAACTAGCCGACTGAAATCCCTCGTTGGGCTTGGCGTTCCTGAATGCGTGCCAAACTGCCGACTGGGATTGCCGCAATCAGGTGACGCGTGTAATCCCGTTGCGGTTCTCGGTAAAGCTGTTCCGCCGGGGCAATTTCCTCGATCTGACCTTTGTTCATCACCACAATGCGATCGCTCATGAATTTGACCACACTCAGATCATGGGAAATGAAGATGTAAGTCAGCGCAAACTCTTGCTGTAACTCTTTCAGCAAGTTCAATACCTGTGCCTGCACCGACACATCCAGCGCCGAGACAGACTCATCACAGATAATAAACTTCGGCTTTAACGCTAGCGCTCTGGCAATACAAATCCGTTGCCGTTGTCCGCCCGAAAACTCATGGGGATAGCGATTCATCGCGGCGGCATTTAGCCCAACCCGTTCCAGTAAATAAGCCGCTTCCTCCCGTTGTAATTTGCGGGTAATTGGTTTTTTGTGGATCAGCATCGGTTCCATCACCGCTTCCCCGATCGTCATCCGGGCATCCAGAGAGCTAAAGGGATTCTGGAAGATAATTTGCATGTCCTGACGCAGCCGACGCAGCCGATCGGGGGACAGGGTGGTCAGATCCTGCCCTTCAAACATCACCTGCCCATCCAGCGGCTTGATTAATTGCAGCAACGTCCGAGCCAGGGTCGATTTACCACAGCCCGACTCCCCCACCAGTCCCAAAGTCTCACCAGGATAAACCTCAAAGCTGACATCATTCACCGCCATGAAGTAGCGTTTGGTCTGCCCAAATACGCCCCGAATCGGGAACCCCACCCGCAAATGATTCACAGAGACTAACGGGGTCTTCTCCTGAAGTTCAGCAAGCCGTTGGAGCTGTTCCGCCGGACTGACAATTTCTGCACCCTGGAGCGCCTGTTGCATGTCCGTCTGCTTTGCCTGGATGATCGGTCTGCCATCAGCTCCCGGTTCCACCTGCATAAAGTCCGCCACGGTGGGCAAGCGCCGCAACCGCCGTTCCAACTGAGGGCGACAGGTCAGCAACCCTTTGGTATAGGGATGCTGGGGATTGGAGAACACATCCCACACCGACCCCGCTTCGACAATTTCCCCCTGGTACATCACCACAACCGCATCGGCAATTTCCGCGATGATGCCCAGGTCATGGGTAATGAACATAATCGACATGCCCCGCCGATCGCGTAGATCCCGCAGCAAATCCAGAATCGTTGCCTGGACGGTGACATCTAAAGCCGTTGTCGGTTCATCAGCAATCAGTAATGCTGGATCACAGGCGATCGCCATGGCAATCATCACCCGTTGCATTTGCCCACCCGACAGTTCATGCGGATAACGCTCTAAAAAATTGTATTTATGCCGCTCGACCTGCCGCAGATCATTCGGGTAAAGCTGTTTCAGTTCCTCGTCACTCGGTAATAATTTCACCTCCTGTAACCGCGCGATCGCTTCTTGCTGTGCCCCTGCTTTAGAAATGCGTTTGTGCAGACAGATTGCTTCTACCAACTGAAACCCGATCGTATAGACCGGGTTCAGGGAACTCATCGGTTCCTGGAAGATCATCGAGATTCTGCCACCCCGATAGTTCTCCAACTGGCGACTGGGCAGCTTCAGCAGATCAATCGCTTCCCCTGGCGCATCCGGTTCCCGGAATAACACCTGCCCATGGGTGATTCTGCCTGGGGCAGGCACTAAGCCCATGACGGCTAAGGCGGTGACTGATTTACCTGACCCCGATTCACCGACAATCCCGATCGTTTGTCCACGTTTCACTTCAAACGACACACCATTCACCGCCTGGACAAGCTGGCTATCCGTTTGAAATTGCACTTCCAGGTGACTAACTTGCAGAACCGTCTCGCTCATGGGGGTTAGGAAGAAAACATTTCTTGGATCTTAACAGTCTGCACTCCTGCGATCGTCGTCAGCAACACAGTCTTTGCTAACCAATTAAACTCTGAAGCCCCCTAAATTCAGACATTCAGGGGCTTTAACAGTAGCCCGATCGGGCATTCCCCCAACCACCATGATTAGAGGATCGACCGCGATCGGCTTAGAGCATTGCCAACTCTCCAGCAACTTCCAGACGGGCAACCTCGCTAATATTGGCAAAGGATTCGACCAGCGTTTCCGACACCGATGGACTGATCCAGCCCATTTGTTTCAGGATATGAATGGCAACCGCATGTTTCGCGCGTTTCGCTCCATCCATGACTTTGATCGCCAGTCCCAATCCTTCACCCAGCCGCCCAATACACTGAATCCCCTCAGCTCCAGCTTTACTGACCAATTCCCCTTCCGTCAGCCGCATCAGCTCGGTGTCAAATTCACCTTCAGCCGCCACCAGATTAGGGTGATGGATCATAGATCGGGCAATTCGCTCTAGATCGAGGCTATTCCCCGAAGCCAGGTGAGCATACAGCACTGCCATTTGCCCCAGTTGCAGGAAATAGGTAGGAGCGCCGCAATCGTCACGGGCACTGATAAACTCCACTCCCGGCATTCGCAGCAGTTCCGCCACTTTTTGCAAAATTAGTTCCTGCACTGGGTGGTTGCGTTGGAGATACCCTGATAGCGGCCAATTGCGCTGCTGGCATACCGCCAACATCCCCGCATGTTTACCCGAGCAGTTATATTCCAGGGGACTGCGTTTGCCAACTGGAGTTGGACATTGCAGTGCCGTGGGATCAATATCAGCCCGCCATAAAATATTAAATACCTGTCGTACCTGTTCAATCTCGCCCTTGTGGGAGCTACAAATGATTGCCAGGTCACGATCGGTCAATCCATAGCGCTCTAACGTTCCAGTCGTCGTTACAGCTAACGCCTGAAACGGCTTGAGCGCCGATCGCACAAAAGTGGCAGTCTCGGCACTGCCCGCCACCAGCAACGTCCTGCCTCGGTTATCACAAACAACCGCTTGCACCTCGTGCTTGGATTCGATAATGCCTTCTCGCAGCAGCCTGACTTCCAGTTCTGCGGAATTTGTCCGTCTTCCTCGTGATGATGTCATGGGTAAGACTCTAGCATCAGACGGGAACGACAGCACACCAAAGTAACCAGTTTTAGTAAAAAGGTTTTGATTTCCAGAACATTATACAAACTGCCACAGGACAATCCCACTCAGGATCAGCAGGGCGAGAATGCCAAACGTTTTGTGTAATCGTTTCAAAATCGGTTGCACTTGATAGGTGGTAATCAGCCGATCCTGGGTCAACACTTCCAGCGGTTTAGACCAGGCTTGCCCGTCATACCAGCCCGATTCTTCGTAAAACACCGTAGCATTCGAGAGCCGCGAATGAATATAAAACCAGCCTAAATACAGCCGTACCAGAGCCAGGATCACAAATAAAGTTGCTCCTGCCCCTCCCAGCAGCACGAACTGAGCCGGATGTTTGGCTGGAGCAAAACTGGTCGCCGCTACGGGTCCTGCGATCGCCCAACTCCATACCCAAACCCAGACGATCGCTTTCACATAGGGAATGGGGGGTAACGTTGCCCAGCGGAAAAACCAGGATTCTTGTAAATCCCGGTATTCATTCAAGGGTTGCTGCTCTAAGGGCACCGGACACACAGACGGCGACGGTTTCCTCAGGGTGTCATCGGGTAACAAGCGGACACACTCCAATAGACTTATTTGTCAGTATAGACAACGAACGCCGAGAATGCTGCCGCCTACCGACCTATGGAATTGGATAACCAGCATTGGCGATCGCGGTTTTCACTGTTCCTTCCGGTTGAGCCGTCTCCACTTTGACCCACTTCGTTTTGGGGTCTGCCTCAACCGTGGCATTGGGATCAACTGCCATCACTGCCTGCGTAATCTTCTCTGCACAGGCAGAACATGCCATACTGGGAACTTTAAATTCTAATGCCATCATTCACACCTGAACGCTTTCTCGGAACACTATAGCGAGTTTGCCAATAAAAAGCCCCTCATCAGCGATCGCCGTCGAGGAGCCAAGTTACATCAAGCACTGGATTGTCATGCCCTGAGCCAGAGTGGCACGAGAAAAAACCTAAGCGTCGTCGTCCTCCATCCGGGCAACGGTAACCGCACAAAAGGCAAAGGCAGCAATCAGCGGCATTGGCGAGGACAGAACATACATCAATATGACTGCCAACACAGCACTGAAAACGGATGCCCAGCACCAAACGCGCTCTTCGTAACACAGACCTTTTTCTGCCTTAATTGCTCGCAATACCTGGGTGGGGATCGGCACTGGCATAACTGCGTTAGGAGGAAACGCCCAGTAGCGAGAGCGTTCCAAGAACCAATCGGTCCAGCCATTGGCAGTACACCAATCTTCAATCCATTGAGTCGAGTAGTGATTCATGTCTGAGCTACGAGTAGAAATGCGCTAATTCCAGTAGGGTGAATGAACTAAATGCCGTCAGACACTAAGCCTTTGACAACAAAGCAAAAATCCTGCTCTCGATCAGCACTCGCTGAAGCAGACCTGATTCAGAATTGAAAATTCTTGTGTTTCTTGAAGGTATCAGAGCAACTCTATCTTTGACCGGGAAGGACAATAAAGTTTACGCGATCGCCGGGTTCTGCAAAACTTTGCAATGATGCCCTGCAAGGAGTGTCAAGAATTTGTTACAAATTAGCCATCTTGTTACTGATGCTAGTTCGCTGAAATGCCCTACATAAGTTCATTCTGGCAGATATCGGCAGAATCTCATGTTCCCTGAGTCAGGAATCTGGGCATGTTAACAACAGACTTTTGACAGACTATTTGCAGTGTTGCCAAAAGTGCAGTGAACCACGATCGTTTGGGAACCATGCTGGCAAGAGTTTGGAGTGCATCACTGGTTGGCATTGATGCGATCAAAGTTGGGGTAGAAGTAGACATTGCCGGAGGCTTACCGGGCATTGTGGTTGTGGGTCTACCGTCTCAGGAAGTGCAGGAATCGAAAGAGCGCGTCAAAGCGGCGCTAAAGAATGCGGGCTATGCGTTTCCGATGCGAAAAATTGTGGTGAATCTGGCTCCTGCCGATCTCCGCAAGGAGGGACCGAGCTTTGATTTACCGATCAGTGTAGGCATCCTGGCGGCATCGGAGCAGGTGAGTGCCGATCTATTAGACGAGTATTTATTCTTAGGAGAAGTGTCCCTGGATGGTAGTTTACGTCCGGTCGCTGGGGTGCTGGCGATCGCGGCTGCCGCCAAACGGTTAGGGATTACCGGATTAGTCGTTCCAGCAGATAATGCCCAGGAAGCGGCAGTGGTGAAAGGGCTGAAGGTATTTGGGTTCAAGCATTTATCGGATGTTGGCAATTTTCTCTGTGCCCCGGAGCAATACATTGCCGCTCAAATCGACGGACGGGAAGTGCTGTCCCAAACCCAGTTCACGGGAGCCGATCTGCGGGATGTGAAAGGACAGGCCCATGCGCGACGAGCCTTGGAGATTGCAGCAGCGGGAGGTCATAACCTAATATTTGTCGGCCCACCGGGTAGTGGGAAAACCATGTTGGCACGACGATTACCAGGAATATTACCACCATTATCATTTGAGGAAGCTTTGGAGGTGACACAAATTCACTCCGTTGCCGGATTACTCAAAAATAAAGGCTCACTGGTAACCACCCGCCCCTTTCGGAGCCCTCATCACTCTGCCTCCGGTCCCTCTTTAGTCGGAGGTGGCAGTTTTCCGCGTCCGGGTGAAATTTCTTTAGCCCATCGCGGCATCCTGTTTTTAGACGAACTAACGGAATTTAAACGGGATGTGTTGGAATTTCTACGGCAACCGTTGGAAGATGGGCATGTCAGTATTTCCAGAACCCGCCAGTCGGTATCGTTTCCGGCTCAGTTTACCTTGATTGCCAGCACCAATCCCTGCCCCTGTGGATATTACGGCGACACCATCCAGCCCTGTACCTGCACACCTCGATCGCGGGAGCAGTATTGGGCAAGGCTCTCTGGGCCGCTGATGGATCGAATTGATTTGCAAGTCGGTGTGAATCGACTGAAACCCGAGGAAATTACTCAGCAACCGATGGGGGAAGCCTCTGAGCCAGTCCGGGAACGGGTACAAATTGCCCGCGATCGGGCTCGGACTCGCTTTCAGGACACCACCTTGCGGTGTAATGCCGAGATGCAAAGCCGTCACCTGCGGCAATGGTGTCAGTTGGACGATGCGGCACGTACCTTGCTAGAAGCCGCTATTCGTAAATTGGGGCTTTCTGTCCGAGCCAGCGATCGCATCCTCAAGGTGGCTCGCACCATTGCCGATCTGGCAGGGGATGAAGACCTCAAGCCGCAATATGTTGCTGAGGCTATTCAGTATCGGACGATCGACAGAATGCAGTAAAACCAGAGCATCAGGGGTATCTTTAGAGTTCTGAGCATGACTGAGTTTGGCAGGCTCAGGCATTCTGACCACTTCACTCGGGCTGCCAGCATCTCTCTACGATTTCATGCCGGATGTAGCACAACATGCCTAAATTTACACTGGCGCGGTTTTTCTTCCTGGCAGCCCTGGTTATGGCAGCGAATGTCCTGGGTTATGCGGTGGCAGCGTCATTGTTTATGAGCCAGGAGGGGGCTGAGTCAATCCCCGTGTTTTATCTTGTCCTGGGACTGTTATCGATTCCGATCTCGATCGGCTTTTCCAAAATTATCGATCGCATCGAACGTACCCAATTATTCCAGTATTTCCTGCTAGGTGCGTTGGTTTGGATGGGTCTGCTCTATAGCCTGATCAACCTGGAAAACCTGCCCACCTACTACAGCATTTACGTCAGCACCAGTTTGATCGATTTACAGATCAGTGTACTGTTCTGGACGTTAGTTTCTGACTATTTCACGACGCTGGAATTAGAACGCCACACCCCTTTTCTGGCAATGGGCATGACCTCCGGTGGCTTGGTGGGAGGAGTGCTGGTACGGCTGCTGACAGAACAAGTCCCCACCCGGGATTTGCTCTTAGGACTACCGATGCTATATAGCGTCATGATTGCCGTCGTATGGAGCATTCACCGATCGGATACCGCGATCGCCACCCATCATGCCAAGGAAGCCGATGCCCAATGGCTGAGTAGTTTGAGAACTTTTCCTAAATTACTCTCCCGCTATCCCATTATTCTGCTGCTCGCTACCAGTACCGCCCTATCAGTGCAGCTTTGGGGCATGAGCGAACTTCAGTTTTTTACCATCTACTCCCAGGAATTTGTTGAACAGGAAAACTTAACTGGATTCCTCGGCTTACTCAGTGCCGTGTTTGGTGCCCTGGAATTGGGCGTTACCTACTTTGTTACCCGACCGTTAATTCGGGAGTGGGGCGTGAGTCGGATGAATCTGGTGTATCCATTAACGACCCTGATCAGTTTTTTAGGACTCACCTTAAACTTCCGCTTACCAACGGCGATCATCGTCAATCTCAACTACGAAACAATCTATAGCAGCATTGCCCAACCCGTCCAAAACCTGAACTACACCGCTATTCCCCATCGGTTTGCCGGACGAGTGCGGGTGATTATTGATGGACTCCTATATCCCACCTGTCAGGCTCTAACCGGCGGTTTGTTACTGGCACAGCAAGCCTTCTTTAGCCCCTTTGAAATGGCAGTGAGTGGCGTATTGCTGAGTAGCGCCTTTTTAGTGGTTGGGTATCTAACGAGCAAAAGTTACCTGCGATCGATGTTAGAACGATTACGATCGGGATCGCTGGATTTGGATGACATTCGGGATAATTTAGTCCAACTGCCTGACTCTTACACCATAGAAGTCAGTGAACTGTTAACCAGTAATGACCCCAGTGCCCAAATCCTGGGCTTAGAACTGGCAGCCCGCTTAAAGAATCCCAGCCAATTTTTGGCAGAGATTCAGACCCTGTTGTTGCAAGCCAATGCCGAGGTGCAAGAGGCAGTCGTGCGGTTTTTGGCAACTGGCAACCATCCCGATTTTTATCGCTATTTACAAGTGCAACTGGTATCAGACAGTGCAGCAGTACGAGAAACCGTGTTAGAAACCTTGATCGCCATGCAGCGATCGCTCTCCAATATTCAACTCTGTTTCTTCCTGGAAGATCCCAGTCCTGGTGTGCAGGCATTGGCCTGTGTCGCCGCGTGGCAACATAGCCCGATGGATGCCTCCGTCCAGGTGGCTTATGAGCAAGCGTGGCAAACCTTTCGGACTGGCTCTGAGGCAGTGGGTCGAAGGGCTCGCCAAACGATGATCCGAGGCATTCGCAGAATCGGCGATCGCCAGTTAATTCCGTTACTGAAAGAAGTGTTGGTCGGAGCCAGTGCTGTCGTCAAGCAAGCGGGATTGGAAACCTTAGCCACCTTAGCCACTCCCGAAGATCGGACGCTGGAGGTACTTGCCACCCATGAGTTAGAACACGACGATCCCCAGGTACGGGCGGCGGCGATCAATTTACTGCGGGTGCTGCAAGCGGAAGATGCCCTGGTGCTACTGGTGAGTAGGTTGGAAGACCCCAGTGCGATCGTCCGCCAGTCGGCAATTACCGCGATCGCTAGCTATGGAGAAGTAGCATTAGCACTGGTGCAGGGTTACTTAGGGGACTCCCGACCGGACGTGGTGGAAGCGGCGATCGCGGCGATCGGACAGATTCAGACCCGTCGGGCAGAGGATCTGTTATTGCAGCACTTACAGCCGGACTACCGCCGCTTAACCCGCACCCTACGCTGGCAGGAGCAAATTCCCACGACCGATCTCTATTGGCAACCCCTGGTGATGGCACTCCAGGATGTCCACGATCGCCTGCTCCGCCGAGTTTTAAGCGTCCTCTCTGCATTGGGACATGCCCAACTGTTACAGGGAATGCACCAGCGTTTATATTCCGTCGATCGCCGACAGCGATTGCATGCGGTGGAAACCCTGGCATCCCTAGAACAGCGTCGGTTTGTCCAACCTATCCTGCCATTATTAGAGTTGATTGCTAGAGAGCCGTGGCAACCTGAATTATCCAGCCATCGCCCCACCGAGGGAACCCTAACGCCCAGCCAAGCGACGCTGTTACTCGAAATTTTGGAATGCGACGATCGCTGGATCCGGATTGGGGCAGTCATGACGTTGGCAGCGGAGCATTATCCCATTCCCGTTAAAGCGATGACGGACGATGATTTTTTGGTCAAAACCGTTGCCCAAACCGCCGCTCAATTTTCCCCCTTTCAGTCCAATCCGGAGGAACTGCTCTTGAGTCGTCTGTTTTTCCTTAAGCAGATTTCTATTCTGCAAAACCTACCCCTCGATGATCTCCTACAAATCGATCGCACGTTGAAAGAACAGGACTTTCTCAAAGGCGAGGTGATTTTTAAGGAGGGCAGCTATGGCGAAGACTTTTATCTGATTTACCGGGGCGAAGTGCAGATTCTTAAACAAGTGAAACCACACCATGCCAATGTCTCACAGCGAGATTATCGCCTCCTGAGTGCAGCCCAACGCCAACTCGCCCGTCTACAACCCGGAGAGTTCTTTGGCGATATGGAATTTTTTGATCAACTGCCGCGATCGACGACGGCAATTGCGGTCACAGATTGCACTCTGCTGGCACTGAACAAAAGTGACTTTTATAACCTGATTACCCAACGTCCAGAAGTGCCCCTGCAAATGTGTCGCGTGTTGAGTCTACGGGTGCGGGAAGCGAATCGACAGTTAGAGGATTAGACTTTGGCATTCAAGCCAATCAAATACCGGATGCTGGCCACCAGTTGTTTCAACGGCACCGGCTTCGAGAGATAGTCATTGGCTCCCGCCGCGATACATCGTTCACGATCGCCCGACATGGCTAATGCGGTCAAGGCAATGATGGGAATTTTGGCTAACATTGGTTCTGCCCGAATCTGACGAATCGCTGCCAACCCATCCATTTTCGGCATTTGAATATCCATCAGGATTAGATCTGGGCAGGTCGCTTGAGCCACTGTGAATGCTTCTTCGCCATTACTCGCAAACAGCAGGTGGTAGCCCCGACTACTGAGATAGCTGGACATCGTTGCCACATTGGCGGGATTATCCTCAACCAATAAAATTCGTTGGGCAGATGGGGAAGCGGTGGCAGGGCTTAAGTCTACCGGACGGGGATCTGGCTGGGTCGCCTGATTTGACTGGGTCGTTAAGGTCGCTGGCAGGGGTACAGGTTGCGACTCATAGTGATAGGGTAGCCGCACCGTAAAACAACTGCCTTCGCCCACCTGGCTGGTGACGGTGACGCTACCGTGATGGAGTTCCGTCAGGCGACGTACCAAGGATAATCCCAATCCGGTGCCGTTGTATTGCCGATTCAGACTGCTATCAATCTGGACAAAAGACTGAAACAGCCGATCGAGATGTTCTGGAGCAATGCCAATGCCAGTATCGGCGATCGACAACAGTAAAAACGTTTGTTCCGGCTGAAACTCTGTCTGCACAATCAATTTGGCACTGCCACCACCGGGGGTAAATTTAACCGCATTGTTCAGGAGGTTAATGAGCACCTGACGCATCCGCCGTTCATCCACCAGAATTTTGGGCAGTCCGGTAGGAATTTCGGCACTGAGTTGAATCTGTTTCTGAGCCGCCTGTTGCCGCACAAATGCCAAACTTGACTGACAAAGATAATCAACCGCGATCGGAGTGAGTTGTAATTCCAACGTACCCGACTCAACTTTGGCTAAATCGAGGATATCGTTGATTAATTCTAAAAGATGTTGACCACTACTTTCGATCGTTTTAATGGCACGTTTTTGCCGATCGTTGAGTGTGCCAAAAATCTCATCCTGTACCCCCTCTGCCATCCCTAAAATGGCATTGAGAGGAGTCCGTAATTCATGGCTCATATTGGCAAGAAATTCATCTTTGAGGCGAGTAGCGCGTGCCAATTCCGCATTGGATAGGATTAATTGTTCGTTGGTTTGGCGAATCTGTTCTTCAACTTGCTTTTGTGCTGTAATATCCCGACATACACAAATTAATTCACCACTTTCCGTCAGGGTTAATGATAAGCCTTCGGTAAATGTTGTGCCATCTTGGCGGACTGCGATCGCTTCTCCCTGCCAATGACGCTGTTCCCACAGGATCGGAAACACTTCTCGTTGGAATCGATCTAATTCAGCCGCCGCATATAATACTTGCCAACTTTGACCAATCAACTCCTCTGGATGTTGATAGCCAAATAGAGCCAAATGCGCCTGATTCAAATAGGTATAGGTATCTCCCGTTAAGATCGCAATGCCATCAATTGCGGCTTCGATCGCTGCCAATTGTTGTTTCAGGGTTTCTTCCACCGCTTTGCGATCGGTAATGTCTTTTAAAAAGCAATAATGTCCATCCAACTGTCCATTCGCAGCCAACGATAAAACCATCGTCACCTGTTTATAAAATACCGAGCCATCTTTCCGCAGTCCTCGTGTTTCTGTTTCGACTCTACCCGTTGCCAACATCGTTTGATAAGCTACCACCATCGCCGGAATATCATCGGGATACACTGTTTTTTGCCAATTCATGCCCAACATTTCGGTGGGCTGATAGCCACAAATCTGGGCATAGGCAGAGTTGACAGATACATAACACCCATGCGGATCGAGATAGGCAATACCTTCCATGGCATTCTGCATGGCTTTGTTGAGTGACTCGACCTCCAGTTCCATCTGTTTACGATCGCTGATATCAGCCAAATATCCAACAAGCTCTACAGGATGACCCTGGGGATCACAAATCAGTCGCATTTCATCCCGTACCCAATGGTAATTGCCATTGCGATGTAAAAATCGATATTCATGAATGGCATGTTTTTGCTTAAACAGATTAGGTAAATCAGCCAATAAATGAGGTAAATCGTCAGGATGAACATGATCGAGCCAAAAACTGGAATCTTTCAAAAAATCCAGCGGCTCATATCCCAATAAATTCTGCACATTCTCGCTGATAAAAGTTGTGCCATAATCGCGCGATGTTTCACAGGTAAAAATGATGGCTGGGCTGGAAGCGAGTAAAAACTGTAAGCGTTCTTTAAGTAATTGCGCTTTTAGCTCTGCCCATTTACGGGCGGTAATATCTGTGCGAATGGCTAAATATTGCCAGGGTTTACCTGTCTGATCCAAAAACGGCACGATCGTTGTATCCACCCAATAATAAGTGCGATCTTTCGCCCGATTCTGAATCTCTCCTCGCCAGGTTTTGCCGCTACTAATCGTCTGCCAGATTTCAGCAAAAAATTCCTTTGAATGATACCCGGCATTAACTAACTGATGGGTTTCACCAATGAGTTCTTCAGAAGAATATTTAGAAATCTCACAAAATCGATCGTTGACACAGGTAATTACGCCTTGAGCATCGGTAATCGCCACGATCGCAGCTTGATCTAACGCATATTTGAAACTCGATAATTCCTGTAATGTTCGACTTAACTCTTCATCCGCTTGCTTACGATCGCTAACATCTTCAATCAAGTGGATCATTGCCGCCGGTCGGGCAAAATTATCGAGAATTAAGGCACTGGTAAAGTTTACCCAAATTCGTTCTCCACGTTGGGAAACAAGTTGTTCCTCAAATGACAGAACAGGCAAGGTTTGCTCTAATAATTGCTCAATTTGCTCAACCCGTCGCTGTTGCCGAGAGACGGCAAAAAAGTCTTGCACAAAACACTGAAGTAACTCAGATTCTGGATACCCAATAATCTGGGTCAGGCTGGAATTTACCCGCGTCAGCCGTCCCTCCAAATCGGATAAGGCAATCCCGATCGGACTTTGTTCAAAAATATGCCGGAACCGTTCTTCACTTTGCTGAAGTTCGATCGTCCGTTGGGTAACGCGGCTTTCTAACTCCTGGTTAAGTTGTTGTAGAGCGGCTTCCGCCTGTTGGCGTTCGGCTTCACTCCGCTTGCGATCGGTGATATCGCGCACAATTACCAACACTTCATTATCACTACAAACCACGATTCGCACTTCTTCCGTCCGCACCTCATCGTCGATCTCAATCTCCTGGTCATAGAGTTGCAGATCGCCGGTTTGCAAAGCTTGCTGGATATACCCCATCCGGCGTTGCGCCAGATCAAAAGGTAGCCCCTGCTCGAAAATTGTTTTACCGACAATTTCACCGCTGCCGAATACTTTAAACGTATTAGTGGAGAAAAAGTCTAGATAAATCCCCTCCCCCGACATCCGCATAATTAAATCTGGCAGGGCACTAATTAAGGCGCGATGTTTGGCTTCACTCTGCTTTAAGGCAATTTCCACCTGTTGGCGTTCGGCTTCACTCCGCTTGCGATCGGTAATATCGCGAATAATCACCAAAACATCGGTTTGCGTCAGTGGACTGATTCGTACCTCTTCATAACACCACTGACCATCGATCTCGATCTGCTGCTCATAGGTTTGAAGCGTACCAGTGACTAACGCTTGTTCAGCGTAATACAGTCGTTCAGCCGCTAAGTCCTCCGGTAACACATCATGAACAGAGGGGCGGCTCGTCGGCTCCGGCGGCAGCACAACCTGCACCGAGCTACCACTTAACATACTTTGATAGGTTCCCTGTCGATCCATCCGAATTAGGAGATCAGGGATAGCCTGGATAATCGCCCGATTAGTGGCTTCACTTTGTTGGAGAGCCAACTCTGCTCGGTGCCGTTCCGCTAACTCCAAATGCATCCGTTGGGCACAATCAGCTACCTGCTCGGAGAACACTGCCGACTTCTGACCACCCGCCTCTAAAGGCTCGGCTAACGTCTCTCCTGACTGACCTGAGGACAATGCTTGCAGCAACGCCGCCTGGGTGACAATCCCCAGTAATTCCCCCCGATCGCCTGTCACGACCACCTGACTCCCCTGAGACTGTTGCATCAATGCCTGCACCATCCAGACCGCATCATCCGGATGCACCGACCCAACCAGGGTTTGCATCAATACTCGGGCAGGAGTCTGTTGCCAATCCCAGCCCAACACCTGCCCCCGCACCAAATCCTGTGCCGTCACAATCCCGATCGGCAGGAGGTCGCCAACGGCGGTCGCGATCGCAGTCTCGCTCTCAGCTACCTGCTTCGCCACAATCACGATCGCATCGACAGCATGATTCACCATCAACTGAGCCATTTCCTGCATGGAAGTCTCTGAAGAGCCATACATGACCTCAGCCGTCATCATCTCCGCAACTTTTAGCATTGAGGCATTAGCAGGCATAAATTCACGGTAGGTAAATTGCCATCACGCTTCCCTTAATATGCCCATTTCCAGGAAGCAGAATTGCCGTGTCGGCGCAATTAATTCCTTTCCTGAACCGTTAAAAGTTATGTGTGAGGAATCCGTCAATTACCGAGAAACAACGGAGCACCAGCCGTAAATTTCCCGACTACCCCACTCGTTTATTACAAACAGTTACATAGTTGGCATCACGCTGCTAGATCGCGGCAGGAACTATCAACTCGCTCAAATCAAGGCTCTAGCCCAACGGTTGACTGAGTTGGGCGACGATCGCAAGTACGGCAATTTGCTGATCCAGTCCTGCGTTGCCCTGAAAATCCACTGAAATGCCCAATGCCAATGACTGCGAGATATCTGGATGCCAATCCTCATCCCAGCCCTGAAGATACAAGAACCGTAAGTGTTCTTTGGATCAGGGTAATGGTAATCATGGCGGCATCAACCTCGTTCTCGCAATCCTTAGCCCATCGGCAGCATCTCTATCGGCTCTGGAATGGTCAAGGCTACTCAATGCTGCGGGATTGTTACTACGAAGATGCTCTCACCTGTTTTAATTACGCGATCGCCCTTGACCCCGACCAAGCCGACAGTTGGTACGGACGCGGACAAGCCTTAACCCATTTGGGCTGTTATCGGGAGGCATTTAGTTGCTTTCATACCGCCCTCGAATTTGAGCCTCAGCACTGTCAAGCCTGGGCATGGCAAGCCAGGATGCTGTTTTATCTCAACCAGTATCCCGCCGCTCTAGACAGTTGCAATCAAGCCCTACATCTGCAACCGCATGATGCTGAAACCTGGATCCTGCGAGGCACAGTTTTACAAAACTTGGGACAGCCTGATGCTGCCTATGCCAGCTATGAGCAAGCGCTGACACTGCAAAGCCGCCCCAGGTTGCCAGAGGCCATCCAACACTCCCTACAACGGATTTGGCAACGATTTCTGCCATTCACCCAGCGATCGCACCCGCCAGGACGATCGTCAGAATTCGCCTCAACCCACCAATCCGATTCCAATGGCTGGGCAACCACGATGACCTACTCAGCAATGCTCATCAGTCTCCTGATGCTGCTGCAATTAATCCAAATCTTCCAGCCCAACCACAACCGCTTAGGGCAATCTCAGTGGCAAACCACCGCCATACTATGGATTCAGAACCAGACCGCTTGCCAGGAAAGCGGTCGCGATTGGCAGAATGGCATCTGCTGGGAACCAATCCAATAGCTACTCCTGGAGACACCAGCCCTCCGGTTGACCGATGATCTCCCCCAGCCGCCATGCGCTAGTTTGGGGTATGGTATGGTGGCATCGGTTCTGGCATCCAGTGTGCCGACTCGAGATCCCTCTTCGTGTCCGACTCCTCACTATGGCAAAATCCTTTCGCTTTCTCCGTTCTCCCTGGTTAGATGTATTGGCGATCGCGGCTTGGGGCTGCTTATTTCTCTACTATTGGCTGACGGGTAGATTGTACCTGCTGATCCATCCCAACTATATGGGACTCACGGTTGTCGCTGGGATTGTGTTATTGCTGATCAGTGGCTTCCGAGCCGTCACCCTCTGGCAGCGATCGCGCCGTCGTCAGCCCAATATCGCTCCTGCCCAACATCTAACCCTATTTCCCCCCGGTTTAAGTAGTACCTTCCTGTTAGCCACTGCCATTGTGGGGTTGGTGATTACGCCCCGCGCCTTTGCCAGCCAAACGGCGATTCAACGTGGGGTGACAGACACAATGACCATGACCCGGGTGAAACCGCAAGCATTTCGCGCCTCGAATAAGTCCGAAGATAAGTCGATTATTGATTGGGTCAGAACCTTAAGTTTGTATCCCGAACCCGATGCCTACAATGGTCAGAAAGCCAGAGTACAGGGCTTTGTAATTCATTCCCCTGAGTTTCCAGACCAGTATTTGCTAATTTCGCGCTTTGTGATCACCTGTTGTGCGGCGGATGTATATCCCGTCAGCCTTCCGGTGAAATTAACTCAAAGTCGGAATGCTTACAAGCCAGATACCTGGTTTGAAGTTGAAGGGGAGATGGTGACTGAAACCCTGGCAGACAAACGACAATTAGCGATCGCGGCTACTAGCCTGAAACCTATCCCTGAGCCGAAGAATCCCTATGACTACTAAGTAAAATTGCCTCTTCTGATTTCAACTCAAAGAATATTTACGCCCTCAGTGATTTTTCGTACTGGTATTTAGTGAGTCGCAGAGTAAATTAGTATAGCTGTGAAGTAGGATGCGACTAATCTGGTTCTCGCTACGTGAAGGAGATGCCACTGAGACTACTACCCCGTTGGAGCTTGCGGTTGCCCAGGCAAATCTCGTTACGAACCATCCTGGTGGTTCCGTTTGTAGTGTTGATTTTCCTGGTTGTGGGGTTAACCGGCTATCTAGCGTTTTTGAATGGGCAGAGAACGGTAAACGCTTTGGCAGGTCAGTTGCAGGAGGAAGTCAGTGCCCGGATTGAGCAACATTTGACGAGCTATCTCTCTAGCCCAGTGCAGATTAATCAACTGAATCTGGCAGCCACGGAACTGGAATTGCTCAATCTGGCTGATTTTGATCGCGCGGGCAAATTTTTTTGGAAGCAGATGCAGGTGTTTCCGGTCAGCTACATCTCGTACTGTAGTGTGGATGGTAAGTTTATTGGCATCGAGCGGACGGATACGGGACAGTTACAGTGGGTAGAAATCACCGATCCCAGCACGAACCAAGTTTCTTCCTATGAAACCGATGAGCGGGGTAATCGCAGCACCTTTGTAGAATCACGAGACTGGAACCCCCAGGAAGAAGTTTGGTATACCGAACCAATTCAACAAAAAAAGCCCCTGTGGAGCGAAATTTATCTCTGGGAAGATAAACCAGAGATTATGTCGATCTCTGCCAGTTATCCCGTATATGACACGGATCGATCGCTGCAAGGGGTGCTGAGCGTTGATTTGATCCTGTCTCAAATTGGGCAGTACCTCAGTAACAGTCGAGTCAGTCAATCTGGTATGACGTTTGTGTTGGAGCGTAGTGGGCTATTAGTCGCTACTTCTACCCAACAATCCCCCATTCAAATTAAAGACGGGACAGCCCACCGGATTGCCGCGATCGATAGCTCTAATTCCGTCGTGCAGGCAACCACCCAGCAGTTGATCCAAACCTTTGGTGATTTGCAGAAAATTCAAGCCAGCCAAGTGTTGCAAGTCATGGATCAGCAGTCGCGGTTGTATGTCCAGGTCAAACCGTTTACCGACCAATTAGGACTGAACTGGCTGATTGTGGTAGTCATCCCCGAAGCCGACGTAATGCGACAGGTGTATTACAACAATCGCCTCACCATCCTGCTATGTTTGCTGGCACTAGGAGTTGCGGTTCTCCTGGGGTTGCTGGCTTCGCATTGGGTGACTCGCCCGATTTTGCAATTGAGCCAAGCTGCCACTGCCCTATCCCAGGGCAAATGGAACCAACGTATCCCCAGCAGTCGCTTGCTAGAAGTCAGTCGGCTGGCACAGGCATTTCGAGAAATGGCAGGACAGTTACATCAATCCTTTGCCGAACTAGAGGATGCTAAGGCAAGCCTGGAAGCGCGGGTAGAGGAACGCATGACAGAGGTGCGCCAAACCAATCGCCAATTGCTGGAAGAAGTACGGGAACGGAAGCGATCGGAATCGGCGTTACGTCAGGCCGAGGAAAAATATCGCAGCATTGTAGAAAATGCCGTAGAAGGAATTTTTCAAACCTCTCCGGAAGGTCGTTATCTCAGTGCCAATCCGGCGTTAGCCCGTTTATATCGCTACGATTCGCCAGAGGAACTTATCGCCAGTGTGACGGATGTCGCCCAACAAATTTATGTGCAACCCACCCGACGGGCAGAGTTAACCGCTTACTTACAGCGATTTGACGAAGTCTCAGATTTTGAGTCGGAGGTGTATTGCCAGGATGGCAGCCGGATCTGGGTGGCGGAGAATGTCCGGGCGGTGAAAGATAAGCAAGGCAATATTCTCTACTATGAGGGGTCGGCCCGCGATATTACCGATCGCAAGCTGGCTGAAGAAGAACTACGCCGCCAACGCCAGCGCTCGGAACAATTGCTGTTGAATATTCTGCCGCAGCCGATCGCGGAACGCCTGAAGAAAGGACAACAGAAAATTGCCGATAGTTTTTCGGAAACCTCCGTGTTGTTTGCTGATATTGCTAACTTTACCGATCTATCCAGTCACATCTCTCCGACTGAATTGGTTGAATTATTGAATCAGATCTTTTCCGTGTTCGATCATTTAGTCGAAGAGTATGGATTAGAGAAAATTAAAACGATCGGGGATGCCTACATGGTAGTCAGTGGTTTACCCCATCCTCGCAAGGATCATGTGGAAGCGATCGCTGATATGGCGTTGGAAATGCAGCACGCGATCGCGGAAATTCGCACCCATGATAATGAGCCAATTTTGCTCCGGATCGGCATTAACACCGGGTCAGTAGTTGCTGGAGTGATTGGCATCCGGCGATTTATTTACGATCTGTGGGGCGATACCGTCAATGTTGCCAGTCGGATGGAATCCCACGGGGAAGCTGGTCGGATTCAAGTTACCCATGCGGTGTATGAGCGCCTTAAGGACAACTATGAATTTGATGCCAGAGGCGAAATTTCCGTCAAGGGCAAAGGCGACATGATGACCTATTGGCTCACGGGCAGGCAACCCCATTGGTCTGGTACAAGTCGGCAATCGAACACTGGCAAACGCAAACGCTATACTCAGCGAGATCCAGTGGTTTAAGCGCTTAGAATCCCAGAGAAGTCCCAAGCACCCGGCTGCGCCAGTAGGCGATCGTCAGCATGATCGCGAGCGCACCTAACCCAGACAGAGCTAAACTGCCATTCCCCTGCCCCGCCTGGAATCCTACAAACATCCAGGTAAACAGCGCCACCATTTCCACCAAACCCAACAGGACATCGCCCCAGGCATTTTGGCGTTGGCGAGCCAGTAAACCAGCTAGAGAAATCGGACGAGCGTTCCATAACCGCAAAGTGGCAGCCGATAGCGTTGCACCCAAAAAGACCAGCAGCGCCAGAAGCCAGGGTTCGCCCCGCACGATCAGAATCAAGAAAATGGGGGATAGGAGCAACCAGACTGGAATTAATGCGGCTAGTAATTTTAATTGTCGTAATTTGGTTCCTGGGGTAGGGGAGGATTTTAACAGGTCAGGAGCCTCTTCCCCGGAGACACAGATCAGCGTCAGTGCCGAGGTCAGATTGCCCCCAATCAGCGGAATTGCACTGGTAACAACTGTACTGAGATTCGCGATCGCCTGATGATTGCCCCGCAACACAATGACTAAAAATGGAATCAGAAACAGAATCGAGAGAAAGGTTTGGGAAATCAAATAGGGATTGCGTCCAATAATCCGCCACTCCTTCAGCAGCACAATCCGATTCAAGCCACTGATAAAGCGACTATCTCGAATCTGGCGCGATCGCGACTGTTTGACCGTGACCGATTGTTGAGTGCCGCTAATAAACGAGCGATGCAGGGCAACAACCGTCAACCAGGCTAACCCCCCACTCAGCAATAACGTCAGCAAAACGGCGGTAGGCTCAAAAAAAATTGCCTTGACGGGAAACCATAGCCAGCTTTGGGCATTGAACCACCTGTGATCTCCCAACCAGGTTTGTAAATCACCGATCGCCGTATCTGAATTAACCGGAGTGCCCTGAAGTAAGTTCGGCAACTGAAAGCCTAAAAACACCAGAGCTGCCAACATCGCTGTCAGAATCTGGGCAAAGGTACGGGCACGACGAGCGCCCAATAACCGCACCAACCAAATGGTCAGCAACATTGCCAAACTGGCGACGGTTAAACTTAACCCTACCAAGGCTGGATAAACGCCTAGCAATTCATACGCCCCGATCGCCAGGAATAGCAGACTAATTGGAGCGACAAATAAACTGATCCCCAGAAAAACCTTCAGTGCCACGCCCAGTAACCGACTGGCAAAAATCACTTGACTGGAAACCGGCGAGGACACCAGCAGATCCAGATCGCCGCGATCGAATAACGACGTGATACTGTTCTCCATTGCCACGGTAAACCCATAGAAAAAGGCAAACAGCCACAGCACCACTACCCCCCAAAATACTGGTTCTGGAACCGGATCGAGGGAAAATCGTTGCCCGATCCGTGATAACAATAGCCAGGAGACGATGAATGAGAATAGCAATAGAATCTCAATCACGATTAGGAATCCTAACAGGATCCACTTGCCTCGGAGTTCCCGCCACCAGAGACGCAGTTCATGCAGGAGTAACCAGGGAAGGGTGCCGACTTGCATAGCAGGGAATGGGGAGTGGGGAGTGGGGAGTCTGTCTCTTATACACATCT
>NZ_JBLZFZ010000089.1:0-21531 GCF_050753385.1 Pantanalinema rosaneae CENA516 | reverse complement strand
AGATGTGTATAAGAGACAGGCCCCATCTTCCCCCTCCCCCTCAAGCAGGCTTATTTCCCCTCAAAATCAGTAACCAGGGCTTAAATGCCTTAGTCGTCGGATTGGTGCTGGCGATCGTGTTGATGAATGTGGGACTATTACGGGTTCTGTTCTACGGCTTCCTGGTGCTGGTACATGAATTGGGTCATGCTGTCACCCATTGGTTGTTTGGCAGACCCGCCATTCCCAGTGTCAACATTCTCTATGGCGGTGGAGTCACCCTGACCTTCGGACAATCGATCCTGGTACTCGGGTTAATCTATGCCGGAATTGGCTACTTGGTTTATCGATCGCGCCACTATCCCCGTGTTCTGGGGGTTCTCGCTGGCTTCACGCTGCTCTATACCCTCTGTTTACTGACCAGTTTGAACATGATCCTATCGATCTTCATGGGCAAAGGCATGGAAGCGCTCGCGATCGTCCTTTGTTTATATCTGGCGATTAGCGGATACTATTGTCGCTTTGCGGGCGATCGGACCATTTATGCCATGTTAGGCTTCTATACCTTTTTTTCCGGATTACAGTTCTCCTGGCAACTCATCCGTGATCCGGATTATCGTGCCAACTATGAAGCGGGAATTGGTGGTGGGCTAATGGACAATGATTTTGTTATCCTGGCGACCCAATATTTTCATGTTGACTTATCCGTGATCACCCATTTCTTCCTGCTCTGTTGTCTGCTGGCTCCCGCGATCGCTTTTCTGCTCTACCGCTACGAACGCTGGTGGGTTAACGGCATTCAACGTCTGTTTGCTGTAAAACAGTGATTCCCCTGACCTGGATAGCAAAAAGGGCGATCGCGCGATCGCCCCTCTACTATTGCTCAAACTCAATTTCCAATCGGGTTAGTATTCCTCAACCTCGATTTCTTCATCCAAGCCGGCACCTGCTGTCGCGGCTGGAGCCGTTGGGGCAATTTGAGGCTGGAATTGGAACAGGGAGTAGACGACATTCCGGCGAATATCGGTCATCATCTCCAGGAAGAGTTCGTAGCCTTCACTCTTGTATTCGATCAGGGGATCTTTCTGACCATATCCCCGTAGCCCAACAGATTCCCGCAGGGCATCCATTTGTTGCAGGTGTTCGCGCCAGAGGGTATCAATCTGTTGCAGGATAAAGAACCGTTCGGCTTGCCGCATTAGTCCTGGTTGGATTTGATCAATTTGGGCTTCCTTCAAGTCATAGGCAATCCGGACTTGCTCATGCAGGAAGCTCTTAATTTCCCCAACAGTCAAATCTTCCAGTTGCTTGGGTTCCAGGTCTTCCAGCAGGTAAACGAACTCCTTCACCTTGCCGACTAATTTATCCAATTCCCATTCCTCGGAGGGCAGATCGGGGTTAATGTACGCCGTGACAATGTCATCCATCGTTTGCTCGGCATATTTGATCACCTGTTCCTTCAGGTCTTGACCTTCCAGTACCCGTCGCCGTTCGGCATAAATGGCGCGGCGCTGGTTGTTCATCACCTCGTCATACTCAAACACCTGTTTCCGGATGTCGTAGTAGTAGGTTTCCACCTTTTTCTGCGCCCCTTCCAGCGATCGCGTCAGCATCCCAGACTCGATCGGCATATCTTCTTCCACGCGGAACATTTCCATCATGCCCGCTACTCGATCGCCGCCAAAGATCCGCAACAGGTTATCTTGCAAACTGAGGAAAAACTTGGTGGAACCGGGGTCGCCCTGTCGTCCGGCTCGACCGCGTAACTGGTTATCAATCCGGCGGGATTCGTGCCGCTCTGTACCAATCACATGCAAGCCACCTAATTGGACAACTTCCTCATGTTCCCGCTTTGTAAAGGATTCGTACTCCTGGCGAATCTGGTTGTAGACTTCCCGCAGCTTTTGGATCACTGGATCGTCAGTCGGCGCTTTTTCCGATGCGATCGCCACTCGATCTTCGGCTTCCAATTCCGGCAGCGATCGTTCGCCGTACTGTTTCACCGCAAAATCAACGGCTTCCTTCAACTGTTTTTCAGTGTTCTTCGAGAGTTCCGTCGGATAGATCTGGGGTGACGCTTTCCAGGTCTTAACTTTTTTACCGGGAGTAAACCCTTCCCCACCACTGCGTTTACCCACACCGGGAACGCCCGTCACTCCAAACTCATCTTCGTCCTCCGGTTGCACAATCCGGGGCATAAAGTATTCCCGCAGTTTCAACCGCGCCATGTAATCGGCGTTACCACCCAAAATGATGTCCGTTCCCCGACCCGCCATGTTCGTAGCGATCGTCACGGCTCCCTTGCGTCCGGCTTGGGCGATGATTTCCGATTCCCGCTCCACGTTTTCCGGCTTGGCGTTCAGCAGGTTATGGGGAATCTTCCGTTCGTGCAGCAAGCGCGACAGTAATTCTGATTTCTCGACGCTAGTTGTGCCCACGAGTACCGGGCGACCGAGTTCGTGCATTTCCCGACATTCTTCCGCGATCGACTTCCACTTACCTGCTTCCGTCTTATAGACCACATCGGATAAATCGCGTCGAACGTTCGTCCGGTTCGTCGGAATCGTAGTGACTTCCAGGTTATAAATCTTGCCAAATTCCGCTTCTTCAGTTTTGGCGGTTCCTGTCATCCCCGCCAGTTTGGGATAGAGCAGAAAGAAGTTTTGATAGGTAATGGTTGCCAGGGTTTGAGTTTCCGGTTGAATTTCGGTGCCTTCCTTCGCTTCGATCGCCTGGTGTAGTCCATCACTCCAGCGGCGACCCGGCATGACCCGACCAGTGAATTCATCCACAATCACAATTTCATTATTGCGGACAATATAGTTCACATCCAGAATAAATAGTTCTTTTGCCTTGATGGCATTAAAGACATAGTGTGCCCAGGGATCTTTTGGATCAAATAAATCCGTCACCTCCAGCATCTGTTCAGCGCGAATAAACCCCTCATCGGTCAGCAAGACGTTGCGCTGCTTTTCATCCACTTCGTAGTGTTCTTCTTTATTCAGGGCATTGGCAATTTGCGCCGCCCGAGTATATTTTTCACTGGGACGCTCGACCTGCCCGGAGATGATCAACGGAGTCCGGGCTTCATCAATCAGCACCGAGTCTACTTCGTCGATCACGCAATAGTTGAAGGGACGCTGCACGACATCTGACATTGAGGTTGCCATATTATCCCGCAGGTAATCAAACCCCAGTTCACTGTTTGTGCCGTAGGTGACATCACAGTCGTAGTTCCGCTTCCGTTCGACGGGAGTCATGCTTTGCTGAATTAGCCCCACGCTGAGTCCTAAGAAGCGGTGGACTTGTCCCATCCATTCCGCGTCCCGGCGAGCCAGGTAGTCGTTCACCGTCACGACATGCACCCCTTTGCCACTAATGGCATTCAGGTAAGCCGGTAGCGTAGACACCAGGGTTTTACCTTCCCCCGTTTTCATCTCAGCGATCTGCCCATCATGCAGAATCATGCCACCGAGGATTTGCACATCAAAGTGGCGCATTCCCAACACCCGCCGCGCCGCTTCCCGTACCACCGCAAAGGCTTCGGGTAAAATATCATCCAGAGATTCGCCTTTTTCCAGCCGTTGCCTGAACTCTGCTGTTTTACCTTGTAGTTCCTGATCTGATAGTGGCTGAATGTCCTGCTCTAGGAGGGTAACTTCAGCTACGAGCGGTTGATACTTTTTGAGCTTACGTGTGTTGGGATCACCCAGCAGAGTCTTGAACATGGTATTGGAATAACAGGATTTAGTCTCGAACAGGAATAACTGATGCAGTCGGATGTGAGTCAGTTCAGGTCATTGCCGCTAGAACTGGGCTGACTGACCCAGAGTACCTTAATCCTATCACTTTGATTCAAAGGGGTTCGGGAATGGTTGGGAGAGAATTATCGTCAACCCGATGCCGATCGCCCATGATTGAAACCCTGACGAATTCCGCGATCGACCGCTTGATTGTGCCTTACCGGGGTACAGTTAGCACTTTCTTTTGAAAGAACAAAATCACGCCCTGAGTATCTTCGTGCTGGGTAAACCGTACATAACAGTGCTGGCATCCCCCCTGATATAAGGCTCGGAACAGATGATTCAAGTTATATTCATTCATCTGCATCATTGGTTGAGCCTGCGATAGCCCTTTGAGCCGATTGCGGAGATCAAATAATCCCGGTATCGACTGATACGCCCACAGTAGCCATTGCCCTTTGCGGGTCGGCGGGGGCTGTTTGTAATAGGTAAAGTGCAACACTCCCACCCCATTAGCAGCTAAGCGATCGATCATCTGGTGCAAAATCATTTCGCCCCGATCGCAGGGGATATGCTGAAACACAATGAAGGAATTGATCAGATCAAAGCTACCTTGCAGTTGCGACAACTGATCGTCACTTTGCAGCAACTCCACATTCGACACCCCGAAGCGCTGACAATTTCGTTCCGCTTCTTGCAGCATGGCGGTTGAGATATCGACCCCGATCGCAGACTGGCAAATCGCTGCCAGGGGAATGACTAACCGACCCACTCCACAACCAAAATCTAATGCCCGGGTGGGGCAAAACTCTGGATCCAGATGCTGATGAATCGTTTGCAGCACTAAGTCAATGTAGGACTGACCCGAGGCAAAGAACCGTTCGATCGCCGCCGCATCTAAATTCTCCCGCTTATACTCATCCCAGGTGAGAACCCCATAATAGGGATCCTGTTGACCGTAGTATTCCCAGACGCGATCGGGATCATTGGGCAGCATCACCATCTCCTATGGGGCATCTTGCCATTCACTGGTCAGGCTGCGGAAATTATACTGCCTGGCTCCGGGATGGCAGGTAATACAACTGTCGAGGTTGACTCGTTGGGGAAACTTGACTTTGGGATGGAGGATTTTGAAATAGCGGGATTGATACAACCGATAGGGTAATTCTTCCCCGCTTGCCTGCGGTCGCGAGTAATCCCGTAAATAACTCCACAACACCTGAATTTCTATGGCTCCTAACGGGCGAATTTCGGCACCATAATGCTGTGGGTCAGTAATCAGTTGCCGCCAGGTTTCTGAGGGCATCGTGGCTGGCGGAATTCCCACATGGCAGGTGGCACAGTTCTCTAGATAAAGCTTTTGTCCAGCCCGGTAGCGCTCCGGCACCACGTCCACAGTACCGATCGACGGTTGGTTTCCCACAGGGGTCGTTTGCAGTAATTCCGCTGGGCTGGGTGACACCGGAGCCTGAGCCACCACTGGGACTGGAGTTGGCATCGTGGCTTGCGCTAATCCTACCCCCCAACCCACACTCCAGAGCAGGAGTAAGATCAGCAATACCAGGAACGATCGGGGACGGTGACGACTCCGCCGGACTGAGCTAAATCCTATAGGTAGAGACTGGCGATCAGCATCTGGAGACGGGTGGGACATACGATACAGAATCAACTCAAGTAAAGGTCTGTGTGTTGGATGACGGATTGATTCACTAAATAGTGCCAAAAATGTATTGTAGTCAGTCGTTGACAATTGCGAACAGACGAATGGTGGAAGGAATCTGGGCAATGCGGATAGATAGCCAGCTACCAGGCATATTTGTACCTGCCAATGGGATCAATTCATGCCATCAGTCGATCGCTTCCTGGGAATGACTGATCTATGGTGATATTGCAGATATTTATTCTGATTGAGTGGGATTGGCATGGATTGTCGTCATATTCAGTTTTGTGATCAGCCAGAACAGGTAGACCTGCACCAGCTTCAGGAATTGTTTCAGATGGCTGCATTCTGGGCCAAGGATCGCCAGATTAATGATCTGGCAGTAGCGATCGCAAATAGTGTTCCTGTGATTAGCGCCTGGGATGGACAACGATTAATTGGCTTTGCAAGAGCGACTTCGGATGGGATTTATCGCGCGACTATTTGGGATGTCGTCATCCATCCTAACTACCAGGGAGCCGGACTGGGACGCAAACTGGTGCAAACCGTCCTCAGTCATCCCAACGTTAACCGAGTAGAGCGGGTTTACCTCATGACGACCCACCAGGAATCGTTCTATCGCCGCATTGGGTTTGCCGAGAATCACAGTACAACTATGGTGCTACATAACCAGCCGATCGCCGTGAGTTGTGCCCTGCGCGAGGAACTGGAGGCAGCGATCGGGAATCAATAGTTACCCAAGTGTCATCTCATCCTCTACCTCTGGAATCAATCGGGGAATGGCGTATTGGATGCGGGTCAGTGCCGACCCATTCCCCGGTGCATCGGCAGGTGGCGAGAGAATTTCTAGCTGCCCATTCATCCGTCGTAATACCAGTTGGCTGAGCAGGAGCCGGAATCCGGGCGATGGGAACAGGGTTTGCTGCGATCGGGCAATCGCCTGACGTTGCAACGTGATAGTCGGGGTCGTGCTATTTTCACGCAGTAAGCTCGCAGTTTCCGAAATTGCAGGTGGCAATAGATCGATCGGCTCACTGAAAAGTGCCGTCAAGTAGCGATTGGCGATCGCAAAGTAAATATAGCCAGCATCCACGTCCACTTGCGTCTCCAGGGCGATCGTACCCTCCGGTACCTGGCTAATGACGGTATCCACCAAATTGACCAACACCTGCCGCAAACAGCGGGGATCGGCGAGCGCATACAAATCAGGCTCGGGCAAAGGAATATGCAGCTTCAGGTTGCGGTTTTTCGCTGGCAACTGGGTAATTCGCTCGACATCTTTTAGAAGACCAGCGACCTCTACGGGTTGAATATCAAGCTTGCCCGTCCCCTGTTCCACCTTGGCAATGTGGAGAATTTCATCCAGCACATTCACCATCTTTAAAGCCGACGCATGGGCTTGGGCAATAAACTCTTGCTCCTCCTCAGGCCCATCACATAGCTTGGAGATGATCAACTGATGCATACCAATCAAACCATTCAGCGGCGATCGCAGTTCATGGGAGGTACGTGCCAGAAAGCCACCCTTAAACTGACTCATTTCCGTGGCTAGTTGATAAGCCAGTTCTACCTCCTCCAGTTGCTGAATCAAATCGGTACAGGCATCCGGTGCAGGTGCAGGGGAGAGTAAATCAGTCGGCGCATTCGTCTCTGCCTGGGAGACTGTCACCCGATGTCGAGCCAATAGTGTCTGAATGCCCCATCCCAAGCCGATTCCGATCGCTACCCATCCCAGGTCTATCCAATTCATGACTTCCTATCCAATGTAATGGCTCCCTGTCTCAGAACTTCCCAATCACGCCCAGTCCAGCGCACGACCGTAGAAGGGACTCCGGAGGCAGGGCTATTACCGCTAAACGGCTGAACCGCTGGTTGGGTCTGAAGCTCCAAGGGCGACAGGGTAAGCACCTGTGGAAACTGTAACTCAATTTCAGCGATCGTCTGTAAGGGCGGTTGCCCCGATAAATTGGCACTGGTGGTGGCTAGGGGCCCAGTGTGCTGCAAAATGGTTCGTGCGATCGCGTGATTGGGCACCCGTAACCCAATGGTGGTTGGGTCCTTAGGATTGAGACTGGGGGGTACGTGCTGACTGGCAGGCAACACTAGGGTCAGCGCCCCCGGCAGGTACTGTGTGGCGATCGCTTGCCAAATCTGGCGTTCGCTGGATGAGCCCTCTGTATATATCCAAAGATCACTAATATTTCCTGCCATCAGGATTAATGGTTTATCCAAACTTCGTTGTTTTGCCTCAAAAATCAACTCCGCCCGATCGGGGCGGCAGGCAAGGGCGGGAACAGTATCCGTCGGAAAACTTGCTAGAGAGTTACCCGATTGCAGCCCAGTAATTAGATCCGAAAATGAAACTTGCGGCATAAGTCAAGCAGAAAGGAACACAATACGGAAAACACGGTTAGGGAAACACAGAAGAAACACACCTTGCCTCAGTGAAAATATGAATAGTTTATAAAAATTAGTTTTTTAATTTGCAGATTCACGAAGTTATGATTTGTTTTATTTATAGCTTTACGGAATTTTAATTTATGTTTCTTTTAGGAAAGCCGTAATTTAAGATTGGAAATCAGGAGTCATCGTAATTATTACTGAGTGGCGATCGTAATTCAGTCACAAAACCAGGTAACGTGTGTCTGAGATCACTCACCTTAGGGCAGTTGTCGTCTAAATTCTTGGTAGGCGTAAAGCATTGCCATTGATGACAGATTTGCCTAAATCTGGCAATTAGGATCAGTGCCAATTAGCTGCTTTATAGCAGTGTCAGTGGTTATACCGTATTTATTTTTCTTCCTAAGGGGTTTAACCCAATCAGGAATTTACTCCTAACACGACTATTGGTTATCCCTGTTGAATTCAGTTTAGTTTCGATCAATCAGTATTAATTTCCTTGTTGATTCTACTTGTCTCAGTATTTTCTACAGATCCACCAATTTACCTTCAGGAGCATCTTGGTGAATACAACGAGGTTCTTTAGCAGTTGCTCATCTCAGACTAGCCCTACTATGAGTGGGGTTGACCTGTCTTCAAGCATGTTGGAATTGGTTGCAGGGCGTAAACCCGTAGAACGGTTATTAGCACCACAGACGTTAATGGCTCAAGCTCATACCCAATTGCTTGATCTAGTGCATGATTCTATTTTGGCATTTGACATTGAGGGAACGATTACCTTCTGGAATCGGGCTGCTGAGGAACTATATGGTTGGACGAAAGCAGAAGCACTTGGGCAACATATCTACACCCTGCTAAAAACCGAGCTGCCTCACCCCCTGACAGACAGCAAAGTCCAGGTATTACAGCAGGGTCGGTGGGAAAAGGAACTGGTGCGGACTCGCCGGGATGGCTCTCAGGTGTATGTGACCAGTCGCCGCACCCTGCAACGGGATGGGCAGGGAAATCCGGTGGCAATTCTAGAAATTACCCATGATGTCACTGATCTCAGACAGCTTGAGCATTCCCTACAACAGGCACACCAGGATTTACAGTATTGCCAGATGCAGCAGACTCAAAGGCTGGAAGCTGAAAATGCCGCCTTAAAAGCGGAACTCCAAAAACGAGAACGCATTGAGGCAGAACTGCGACAACGACTGGAGGATCAAACCGCGATCGCCCTTTGTACCGCCCAGAGCTATGAGCAGTTGGAACACCTGATCGACTCCCGCACCCAGGAATTAGAACAGGCAAGACAACAGGCAGAAACAGCCAACCATGCCAAAAGCGAATTTCTGGCAACCATGAGTCACGAGTTGCGAACCCCCCTGAATGCCGTATTGGGATTATCCCAAGTGCTACAGCAAGAGATGTTCGGGGCATTAAATCCTAAACAAGCAGAATATATTGGTCATATTCGGAGTAGTGGCGAACACCTATTACTGTTAATTAATGACATCTTAGATTTAGCTAAAGTTGAGGCGGGTCGGGAAACGCTGGATTTCGCTCCGGTCTTCGTAGCTGACCTGTGTCAAGGGTGCCTGTCACTGATTCAAGAACAGGCGAATCAAACAGGACTCCAGGTGATAAGCCAAATTGATCCGACGATCGCAACCTGTATTGCCGATGAGCGGCGTTTACGACAAATGGTGCTAAACCTGCTGTCCAATGCCATCAAATTTACCCCAACGGGTAGCGTCACCCTGATTGTTCAATCCCAGGCAGAGGGCATTACCTTTACAGTCGCTGATACAGGCATCGGCATCGCCTCTGAGCAACTTCCCCTCTTGTTTCAACCGTTCCAGCAACTGGATAGCCACCTCAACCGCCAATATACTGGCACTGGCTTGGGGCTGGCTCTCACCCGTAACCTGGCTCGGTTGCATGGTGGCGATGTCACCGTAGAATCCACCCTGGGTCAAGGTAGCCGATTTACGATTTATCTACCAAATTTGCCCCAGAATTAGGCTAAGAACAGCCGCCTCTGCTTAATAGGGTTTGCGCCCAACGAAATTGCCTGGGGGATTGTAATTACATACCCAAATTTCCTTACCATTGCCGCGTGCCATCCCACAGCCCACCTGTTGTGTGGTTCTCCAAACAATCTGGGTATAGTGACCACACATTTTACCGGGTTGGCAGGAGTTCGTCGCATAGTCGTAATCGTTGACTTCTTCGCCCCACATTCTCACCACTCGATCGGGACTGAGTTGTTGCCCCCAAGCCGAAGCTAAGTTTTCGCCATAGGAAGAATTTTGGCGATGCTCAAACCGATTTTCTCGTAATAGCTTCTCTGCCCATTCCTGAGCATAGCTGGCTAACTGAGGCGACCAGGTCAGCGCCGGAACACCAACCCGTTGTCGCCACTCGTTGTGGGCATTGAGCATTTGTTGCACTCCCGCCTGACTCGACAGATCGTAGGTCGCCCTGGCAATACCACGGTTTTGGGCTTCGGCTAACGACAAGATGCGATCGACCGGCACAGTCCTTTCCTGTTGGTTATTACTGACATACTGCACAGTGTAGACATAGCCCGATCGACTATTCCAGGCATACCCAACTAACAGCGCTTCTTGCCATTGATTGCCTTGTCTGACATACACTGGCTTACCGTCGAGGGGAAAGGGAGGAGTTGGTTGTTGCGCCATCTGGGTCATCGCCAGGGCTGGTGATACCTGACCGGGAGAAAAAATCGGCAGCAGCCCGATCATTGTTGGCATCGTCAGCAGGGCGGCGACGATCGCCGCTACTTTGTAAGAACGGGGTTGAGAATGGGTCATAGCGTAACTCAAGGGAGAACTGGACTAGTTAGATAGTTAAGATGGTTCCCCTGGGAGCAAGTTCCCTAACCCACCTTTTGTTCTGTCACTAAGGTCAAGCTGACGAACTCCCCTCGCTCGTTATAGCGACGAATCAAGCGTTGTCGCAGGTGAGGCTGCATCAACCATCCCGCTTCCAGAAAAAATGACTGTCCCCGTTGGATTTGACTCGGGCAGGTCGATGATGCACCATCCGGTAGTAATACGACGTGGATCGGTTGTACGCCCTGATCAAAGACCAGAATTGAGTCACGGATTGTCGCTTTTGAGGTCACGGTGCGATCGCCGCTGCTATCCCCAAAGGTCAGTTGCTGAAAGATCTGGTCGCCCTCCCGGCGGAGGGTCAGTTGGGTGACACAACGATCGGGACTGCGCCAGTTGGGATACAGGCTAATCGCTTCTCCCTGCCAGGTGCCAAGCAAATCGGCAACGGTCAACGGGGGACGCTCCGGGGTATTGCTGCCCGCCCGACCTTCACGAATTAACGTTAACGTCTGCAAGTGTTGATCCGTAGGATTAAACATCTGCACTAGCCGTAATCGCCGATCGCCATGCACCAGGGCTAACTCCGCTCCAAATTGCGCCGAGGGAGCGAGTTGTAATGAGCCTTGCGAGAATGCTCCGGTTTCAAAAAATAGCAGTCCACCGCCGATGCCAACTGAGGTGAAATTTAACACCACATCGGTTTGTCCCTGCCGTTGCAGAGTCAGGCGAATCTCCTGGCAATCATCACCGATCGCTTCTAATCGCAGTTGGGATGGCGTATCGCTGAGCCATTCCCCGGTCGCTGATAGCGCGGTGAAGGAACCATGCCACTCACCAAGGTTTTGCTGAAAACAGTCCCATTGGGATTTCATGATTGCAGAATTGCATCCCGATCGTCGTTTATTATTAAACCCCAGTTTCCAGCTTTGGTAGTTAGCCCAGTTCACCAGTCCTGGGGAATGGGTTGCTCAGGATCATTGCGATCGCCTGGGCAAAGAATTAACGCAAAATGAAACTATCCCAACGTTGAGATTAACCTCAACACGTTAGGGTGGAGACAAACTGAAGACTAATCTTACGTCATATCTAACAGAGCATCATGAGTGATTTGCAGGTAGAGACTCAACAGATTCGCCAGCAACTAATTAAAACCTATCGCCAATTATTACCCCTGGAACAAACGATCGTTCAGTTATTTTCAGTAATTTATGAGCCAATTAGCCGCACCCTATTTGTCAGTTGTCTCAACGCTCTTGGAGTCCGCACTCGGAACGAAGCATCGTTTACGGCGACATCGGTTAAGCCCTATCTCGATCGCTTAATCGACCTGGAAGTATTAGTTCAATACAGTGGGCAAGGACCGCAGTGCCACCCGTTACTAAAAGAGGTTGCGACACGGGATATCGTGCAGACAGGACGATTTGATGCCTTTGCCAATACCGTTGAAAAGATCATTCCCATTCCCCAGCGCTGGAAAAATGGCCCCCGCACCTTTAACAGTGAAGGTTTATTCATTCGGGAGTTTCGGATTGGGTTATATCGTCAAGATCTGCCTTTTATTAATCAGCAACTTGAGAATTATTACAAATATTCCTATCAAAAGAATAAGCTGGCGATCGATCAAGTCTATCTACAGATTTGCAATAATCCCTTTGATCCGGTCTGGTTTCGCACTTTACCCCAAGCCCTATATGAAAATGCCTTAACCAGTATTCTGAATCATTCCATGCTGCATCTTACTCCAGTAGATGAGGCATTCCAGTTATTACAAGCCGATGCTTTAGATCGGGGTAAAGACTCTGATTTTCTCCCCTTAGTGTTGCTCGATCAATTGATTCTACGAGGGCAACTCAAAACAGCCGAGACGGTTCTGGCTGGACTCTCTGAGTCCCAACCGATCAACTTCCTGACGGTGCGAGGATGCCTCCAGTTTTTGCAGGATGACAATGCCGCCGCGATCGCTACCTACACCCAAGCCCTCCAGGTGCTGAAAAAAGGCAGTGGCAAACGCAAGTTGTATTTCCAATCCATGAGTGGGTTGTTTTTTATCCTGGCATTGCTGAAGGATGGCTCGGCAGCGCGACTGAGTGAGGCAGCGGAATACACGGCGATCGCTCAACAAGCCAAGCATTGGCTCAGCGATATCTATGCTCGGCTATTAGCGGTCATCCAAATTCAGCAAGGTGATTTGACGCGCAAAGATACTATTCTCAATTCGTCGATCGCGCCCTACGAAGCCGGACATAGCTTAGCCACCTTATTCAGTTGCCTGTGTTTGTATTGGGTCGATCGCGATCAGGCGAAATCCCATCTGCCGCGATTGTTAGAACCTTTTTTTCAACAGGCTGGCACTGAGGCAGGTTATCACTGGTTTGCCATGCAAGCCGCTGCTCTCCTGGCTCACCTGAAACCCCGCAAGTATGAAAAAATCGCTCAAAATTTACGCCAACAACTGGGTTGTCAGGCATTAGTAGACATCCTGCAACCCCAGGAAACCTGGGAATTATGTTTGAATGCCCTCACCAATCTCCGTAAAGAGGCAGGGCAACCCAGTGCGAAACCGCAGACGAACCAACGACTTGCCTGGTTTTTGACGTTTTATTCCAGCAATAACTATGTGCTACAACCCCGCGAACAAACCATTAACGCCAAAGGGGAATGGAGTAAAGGTCGCCCGATCGCCCTCAAACGCTTGAAGAAAGCGGGAGAGTTGGCTTATCTCACCCCGCAGGATTTACGAGTCTGTGCCCAACTGGAAGTGGAATATTCCTATGGGTATTACAGTCAAACCCAATATCAGTTTAACGATAAGGCGATCGCGGCATTAATTGGTCATCCACTGGTGTTTTGGGAAGACTCTCAGATCCGGGTCGAAGTGGTGAAAGGCGAACCGGAATTACTGGTTAAAAAAGGGAAAAATGGTCAACTCAGCCTGCAATTTGTCCCAGAGTTGAAGGCGAACAAAGACATTTTGTTAGTCAAGGAAACACCGACACGACTGAAGGTAATTGAGGTCAGTGCCGAACATCGGCGGATTGGCGAAATTTTGGGGCAACAAAATCGGTTGGAGGTACCAGAAGCCGCTAAAGAACGGGTACTGGCAGCTATTAGTGCTGTCTCTGGCATTGTCACCGTTCACTCCGATATTGGCGGCGGTGTGGAGAGTGCCGAAACAGTACCATCCGACCCAAAACCCCATATTCATCTACTACCGGCGGGCGATGGGTTAAAGGTCGCAGTGCTATCGCGTCCCTTTGTGGATGGTGGGCCCTACTACCGACCGGGTACTGGAGGCGAAACCGTGATCGCCGAAATTGATGGCAAGCGTCTGCAAACCACCCGAAACCTGAAGCAAGAAAAACAACTGGCAAAAGCGGCGATCGCCGCCTGCCCCACGTTAATTACGCAGCAGGGACGGGATGATGAATGGTTAGTTGAAGATCCCCAGGATTGCCTGGAATTATTGCTGGAACTACAAGCATTGGGCGATCGCGTGGTGATGGCATGGCCGGAAGGGGAAAAACTACGGGTCAGCCATCAAGCCACCTTACAGGACTTCAAACTGGCAATCAAACGCCAGAATGACTGGTTTGCAACGGAAGGCGAACTGAAGCTAGACAGCAATCTGGTGCTGGATATGCAGCAGTTGATGCAGTTGTTAGAACAACATTCGGGTCGATTTATTCCCCTGGCCGATGGGCAATTTTTGGCACTGACTCAAGAGTTTCGCAAGCGATTGGATGAATTGCGATCGTTCTCGGAGCGATCCGGTAAGGGGGTACGGTTACATCCCCTGGCGGCTCTAGCCGTCGAAGATTGGATTGACGAAGTGGGGCACCTGAAAGCCGACAAACATTGGAAAGCCCATATTCAACGCTTACAGGAGATTCAGAACTTAGAACCCGAAGTCCCCTCAACCCTGCAAGCCGAATTGCGAGATTATCAGATTGAAGGCTTCCGCTGGTTGGCTCGATTAGCCCATTGGGGAGTCGGTGCGTGTTTGGCAGATGACATGGGCTTAGGCAAAACCCTGCAAGCACTCGCCGTGATTCTGACTCGCGCCCCCGAAGGTGCCACCCTGATTATCGCGCCTACCTCCGTAGGGATGAACTGGATCAGTGAAGCACAACGGTTTGCCCCCACCCTAAACCCGATCCAGTTCGGTAGCGGCGATCGCCAAAAGATGCTGGATAAGTTACAGCCCTTTGATTTGCTGGTCTGTAGCTACGGTCTATTGCAGCAGGAGGAAGTGGCAGAGATGCTGGCAAACGTGCAATGGCAAACGATCGTGCTGGACGAAGCCCAATCGATCAAAAACTTTGCCACCAAGCGATCGCAGGCGGCGATGAATCTGCAAGGGGGCTTTAAGGTATTGACCACCGGAACGCCGATCGAAAACCATTTAGGCGAATTATGGAATTTATTCCGCTTCATTAATCCCGGTTTGTTGGGGTCATTAGAGAGCTTCAATCAACGGTTTGCTAACCCGATCGAACGCTATCAAGATAAAGCCGCCCGCCATCGCTTAAAGAAACTAATTCAGCCGTTTATTCTCCGCCGCACCAAGAGTCAGGTGTTGGAAGAGTTGCCTTCCCGCACCGAGATTCTGCTGCATGTGGAACTGAGTCGAGAAGAAATGGCATTCTATGAAGCCCTGAGACGGGAGGCGATCGCGAAACTCTCGGAAAGTGATGCCACCGCCGGAGCCAAACATTTACAGGTCTTAGCAGAAATCATGAAACTGCGACGGGCATGCTGTAATACCCGGTTGGTGAAACCAGAAATTGGCTTATCCAGTGCCAAACTACAACTGTTTGGGGAAGTCCTGGCCGAACTCCTCGAAAACCGCCATAAAGCGCTGGTATTCAGTCAGTTCGTTGATCACTTACACATCATTCGGGATTACCTCGATCAACAACAGATCCGCTATCAGTATCTAGATGGCAGCACCCCCGCCGCCGATCGCAAAAAGCGAGTCGATGCCTTTCAAGCTGGGGAAGGGGATGTCTTCCTGATCAGCCTCAAAGCGGGCGGAACTGGCTTAAACCTGACGGCTGCCGATTATGTGATTCACATGGATCCCTGGTGGAATCCCGCCGTGGAAGACCAGGCCAGCGATCGCGCCCATCGCATTGGGCAACAACGTCCCGTCACAATCTATCGGTTAGTCGCAAAACATACGATCGAAGAAAAGATCGTCGAGTTACATCACCACAAACGCGACCTGGCAGATAGCCTTCTGGAAGGCACAGATATGAGCGGCAAGATTTCGACCGATCAACTGCTCCAGTTAATCAACGAAGGCTAAACCCCTGGTCGGACAATCACCCCTAGGAGGTCGGAGCAACATCAGGACAGTGACCCAATCTACCGTACTGCAATCCGCCGGACAGCAAATAGGCTACCCATCACTCCGACCGAAGCGCCAAACACTAACAGAACCATAGGCAACAACACGGCTTTGAACGGGCTGAGTTGCAAGCCATTCGTCAGGAATTGCACAAATTCTGGTTGGCGGGTCAACAGCTTACTTAAAAAATGCTGGAGGGTACTGAGCAACATCCAGGCGATCGCCGCTCCCGTCACCCCAAACGTTACCCCTTGCAAAATAAATGGGAGATAGATCGCTGAAGTGGTCGCACCAACTAATTGCATCACTTCAATTTCGCGCCGACGAGCTAATACAATCAGGCGAATGGTGGTTGTGATGACCGCGATCGCCGTCAGGGTAAGTAAAGTAATCACAGTTAAACTCAGCCAACTCAAGCCCTGATTCAGTTGGGCAACCTGCTTCACCGCCTCATCCACATACTGCACTTCATCCACTCCGGTCAGTTTGGCTAACTTCTGCGCCAAGGCAGGCACTACCTCAGAATCCTTTGCCTTGACTTGCAACTCATCCACGAGGGGATTCCCTTCCAGTTGCTTAGTCGCTCCCGAAATGTCTGACATGCCCATTTCCTTAACTAACGCTGCCCAGGCTGTTTCTTTGGGAATCACCTGGACTGCCGCCACTTCGGGAAACCTGGTAATCATCGGTTTCAAGTCATTTGCCTGCACTCCCGTATCCAGGTAAACCGACACCTCTAATTGACTCCCAAACTGGTTAATTAGGCCTTCCAGTTGCCAGGAGGCTTGGAGGCTGGCACCAAACAGAAATAGCAGCACCGTCATCGTGCTAATGGCAGCCCAATTCATCCAACCGCCCCGGCGCAATCCCAGGAGCGTTTCGCGCATCAGATAGTCGGATTTTGTTGCCAGTTGAACCACGCTACCTACCTCACTCAAACTTGGGGGATGTAATGATCGTGGTTCACGCTAGACGATGATTTTGCGATCGTCAATAGATCGCCCTAATCGATGGTCTAATCCAACACGTATTTGCTCAATACCGCATAGACCTCGTTGATATTTACCGTTTTACGAAACTCCTTGACGATCGGCATGGGGTCACTGCCCACCCAAATCTTCAACTCTGCATCTAGATCAAAATGTCCGGCACTCTCCCGTGAAAACTTGGTGATTTTCGAGTAAGGAATCGACAGAAACTCAATCTTTTTACCCGTCATACCTTGCTTATCAACCAAAATTAAGCGCTTATTCGTAAATACAAATAAATCCCGAATCACTTGATAAGCTTTTTCGATCTGCTCACCGGCAATCAGAATTTCGTTGAATAGTCTTTCCAGTCGCTCACCAGAGATTTCAGTGGCATTTCCTAGCAACCCTGAGATTAATCCCATTATTCATGCCCTCTTTCAACTCATCCATCCTATCCAGTTAACCGCCAAATCGCTGTTCTAAGCCAGGATGCGCCTGCCCATCGCAGGGTATAACCAATGCAGGTGATAGCGCCGCTGTTGCAACGGCTCTGACGCATTGAGCCAAAAACATCGATTCAACGTTCTCATCCACCTGAAATCCGTCGAGTTCCTTCGACTTAACAAACGGCAGGCGAGCGGCTGACCGCACTAATTAGGTGAACTGGATTGGAGTTGTTCTGCCGGGGGTTCTGCCGCGGACTGAGAGATAGTATCCGTCTCCGTTGCCGTTGCCGCCGTAGAATCGGGAGTATAGGTAATCTCCTCCACCTGCCCCACTTGCCCCATCGGTTTTGGGTCTGCCTGATTGAACGACACAATAACCGCCCCAGCATTCCCCGATCGAATAAATAGCTCCCGTTCCGCCGTCCAGGTATTCTGGAAGCCCTTCTCTTTCACATCTTCCACTTCGACCTTGCCATCAACAATCACTTCCAACCAGGAGCGATCGGTCAAGTTGACAGCGACCTGAACTGGAGCATTTGTCACACTCGGAGTTGTGGGAGAGCCAGGAGCCACCTCCGGGGCAACCGAGGGTGCCGGAGATGGAGAGACATTCGCGGTTAGATCACTCGTGGTCGTCGATACCGTTGGTCGATCCGTTGGGCGGGGTCGATTCAGAATCGCCATTGCCCCCAGCCCTAGCAGCACGATCGCCCCCCCTGCCAATACCAGTGGCGCAACCGGACGCTTAGGAGATCTCGTAGTTGCCGATGCATTCACCACCGGAGGAGAGGAAGTAGAGGTAATTGCCACCGGTGGGACAGAGGCAGGTTGAATTGGTGGAGTCGTTTCGGAGTGCAGCGGCGGAGTGAGAGGGACTGGAACTGACGGTTGGGGCGGCGAGTCAACTGAAGGCACACCGGAAGTTGCATCTACCTCAGCGGATTTAGGGGAGCCGATCGCCGGTTCCACAATATTGGCAGTAGACCGCTCTGGTAACGCCGATGGTTCAGAAACGGGCTGTGAAACGGCGGAATTGGTGGCTGGCGGATCTACAGATTGCCGGGACGCATCAGAAGGAATTGCCGATGAATTGAGTGGAGGCACGACCACTGGAGGTGCAGACGGTTCCGTGGTTGGAGCGGACGGCACGATCGGATTGAGTTCAAAGGTTTGAGATAAGGCTCTGCCATCTAAACCCAGGTAGTCAGCATACCGCCGAATAAAGCCTTGCACATAAACAGGTTCGGGGAGCCGCTCAAACTGCTCTGCCTCTAGAGCTTGCAGAAGGCGTTGCGGAATGTAAGTGGCAGTGGCTACCGCATCCAGCGAAATCGATTTTTGCTGACGGGTTTCTAGCAACTGTTCCGCAATTCGCTTCAGTTGTGTAACCTGAACTAAATCGAGTTCCTTCATCTGCACGTCTAGCCTCCCCCAAACAATGATGCGTTTCTAGATGTTAGTAAAGCAGTCTTGTTCCTATCCGTAAACGGAACATCACCGCCATAAGCAGAAAATCGCGATAGACTTTGCCGCCGTCAGTATGATAGAAAACGATTTGAAGAAATGTAAAGTCGTCAGCCCCGCAAATTTACAAAAAATGTTGTTGCTGTACTCCCTGAGTCAATCGCGATCGCAGCTTAAAGGTGCGCCAGGGAAGGGACAACTCTCAAAGGATAGATCTCACTCTGTATTAGCGTAAAAAGCTACTGACTAACCAAAGAATCACAAATGCAATGATGGCAGCGAACTGATCTCCCTGAACCCCTACTCCTCGCAAAACATCAGTCAGGGGTACGGCTAACAACCCGCCAATAATCACCCCCAGCAACAGACCCAACAAACCAATCAGCACCGATCGCCCGAGCCGTTTTTCCTTACGGTACAGAAAATATAAGCATGAGCCAGCGGCTAACACCATTGCCATCTGAAGCGCTGAGTAGGAGAAATACACCAACACCGATAATCCTGCCATCACCCCCGCAGGTAGCAGAATATCGATCGAACTAGGTGTATCAATCAGGCGTTGTAACCAGGCAGGGGCATTCCGAGCGGGCTGCGGGGGTGTACTGGGAGGGGGTTGTACCCGCTTTTCCGGAAAGCGAATCCCTTCCGGCACTTTAATCTTGCCCTCCTGCCGCATCCGCAAGCGTTCCATCAACAGGGCATCATAAGCCGCTTCAATCACTTGCAGTTGCTTTTGATCATCTTTGTACTGTTCACACAGACGACTGCGGGCAGTTTGAATTTCTTCAAAGCTGGAATTTTCAGTAACCCCTAGCTGTTCGTATGGATTTTGCTCGCTCATGAACTGTATACTCCACCTCTTCTTCAACCTAACTTAGTCGATCGCAAATTCACAAGAATTTTTATGGAATCTCTAGCGAGTAGTCCTCCCTTAGCAGAAGCTAGGGCATACTAATGCTGGTGGAAAATATTTTCTGCGTAATATGCACATGGGTAGATACAATTTGACCTGCAAACCCACAGCATTTTGTCTGATTTGGGAGTATAGGTAACCTCCCCTCTGGTGAGTGACCCACAATTGTCTAGAATGTTTGATACACAACTGGACGTAAAACGGTTTTTAGCATCTACCCATTTGGCGTTTTGCCAATCAACGTTGTCCTACCTAACCGATCTAATTGCTAAACCCTATCCTTCCCTCAACGCACGACTATGGCTATGCCTCCTGCCAAGATTCTCGTAGTTGACGATGATCCTGCTGTCCGAAATTTAATTCAGCGGTTTCTGACCCAGCAAAAGCAACAAACACAACCAAAATACCAGACTGAATCCGCTGCGGATGGCAAGACTGCGATGGAAATCTTCGAGCAGTTCAATCCTGATCTGGTCATTTTAGATGTCAATTTACCGGATGCCAATGGTTATAACCTCTGCCAAGAAATGCAAAGCCGAACTGGTGTCTTTGTTCTTATGTTAACCAGTCGGGCAGATGAGGCGGATAAAATCATGGGCTTTACCCAGGGGGCAGATGATTACATCACCAAGCCCTTTAGTCTAGGAGAACTGGAAAAACGGGTCGAAGCGATCTTAAAACGTCAACGAATCGTGACACCAGCCGAACAGCAGTGTCTCACCTTCGACAAATTAGTGATTGACCCAGTCCGGCGAGAAGTTCGACTGAATGAGGATCTTGTCCCCCTTACAGCCCTGGAGTTTGACCTGTTACATTTCCTGGCTAGCCATCCCGGTCGCGTTTGGCGACGTTCAGAGCTAATTCAGGAAGTTTGGGACTACGAGTATATCGGTGATCAACGGGTGGTAGATGTTCACATTGGTCAAATCCGCAAGAAGATTGAGATTGATACCAGTCAACCCGCGCTAATTCAGACAGTCCGTGGAGTCGGCTACAAATTTGAAGCCCCTCCGAACCTCAAACAGGATTCTGCGTAAGCGATCGTTCCAGTCGGTTTTTTCTGATAGGGGCACAGGATTCTGTGTCCTTTGTGTATGTGAGCGTCATCATGGCTTTGTCGTCGCGATCGCACACCCAATTTGCCCAAAGGTGGTTGGATTCAGTGATTGCCCCTGCAACTCTGGAAATAACTGATCAAAACGGTCACTGGCAGGAAAGCGATTGTCCCCAGTGGGGTGATTTTCGACCTGACAGCGTCCTAATTGAGCGAGGGTATTTGGCGGTAGCGTTGCCAGACGATCAAGTAACGTCATTGCGATCGTTGCCCATTCCTGCCGTAGGGATTGCTGCTCTATCGTATTTCCCAACTTCTGCCCTTGTAGATCAGGATATTTTTTGTAAAACAGTTCATCCACCAAACTTGTGAAAAACGGATAGGCAATCCCCAGTTCCCGCCGCCGATCGCGGACTGCCGCTAAGATCGCTTGCTCATCCAGACCAGTCACTCGATTAGGTAAATTTGGCACAGGTTGAGGTGGGCTAGGCACTGGAGATGGCGGTACTGATGGGGAACTGGGCGTTGACTGAGTGACAGGAGCAGGAGCAAGTTCAGCCGACGGTTCAGGGATTGGTTCAGACGATCGCGTTTGATTGACCGTAGATACTACTCTCCAGGCAATGACGGCAATCAGAATAGAGAGGCTGGTGGCTAGGAGGGCGGAGGCTATCGGGGTGGGGGAAGAGCTGTCTCTTATACACATCT
>NZ_JBLZFZ010000088.1:0-22202 GCF_050753385.1 Pantanalinema rosaneae CENA516 | reverse complement strand
AGATGTGTATAAGAGACAGCTCCCCTATCTCCCCTATCTCCCCTATCTCCCCTATCCCTCCATAACTTCCGAATTCCCCACGCCCAAATCATTACCAGAGCGGCTCCCCATAGGGTAATGAAGCTCCAACAGAATAGGGCGATCGCGAGGCTGGCAAGCCAGGGAATGCCCATCCAGGTGAGGGGATGGAGTCCGGTAATCCAGGACAGGGCTAACCCGTGATAGCCAATTCCCCAGGCAAGCGGTAATAGATAAACCGAGTTGAACCGGAATAAGGAACTGGCTGGTTGTCCAGACTGAGTTCTGCGGCTAATCATTACCCAGAGCGGGATCAGCGCGACCCAGGCGAAGCCCCACCAATTGAGGGGAGCCGTCGCCAGTCCCATGAAAATACCGCTAATCAAGGCGATCGCGATCGAGCGTAGTTGAGTCAGATTCAGTTTGCGGGGGCGAATTTTGAGCATGAACAGAGAGCGGCTCCAGCGATCGGCGATGCTCTCCATAGTCTAGCGAGATCAAATGGAGTAATAGAGCGGGAATGCCTTGGCTTCCTTGGGACGGACAAACACTCGTTGTTGGGGAGTGAGATTTAACTCATCAAACCGCTCCCGAGTTAAATGTGCCGTCACTACCTGACCATCATCCAGGGTGATCTCAGCTTGAATTTCCCAACCGAGGTGGATAATCCGGCTAACTCGGGCAGGAGCAGAAGACCCTACTGGAGCCGTTTCTACAAGGATATCTTGAGGACGGAGAAACACTTCAGGGTGGGCAGAATCAAAGCCATTCGCTTGAAAAATATGGGAGGTACTGGGTAGCACATTCACTGGCCCGATAAAGCTCATGACAAAGGCACTGGCTGGATGGTCGTAGACCTCTGCCGGAGAGCCAATTTGCTCCACTTTGCCTTTGTTCATCACCACAATTTCGTCTGACACTTCCATTGCCTCTTCCTGGTCATGAGTAACGAATACTGTAGTGACATGTACTTCATCATGTAAGCGACGTAACCAGGCGCGTAAATCCTTTCGGACTTTGGCATCCAACGCCCCAAACGGTTCATCTAATAGCAAGACTTTCGGTTCGACGGCTAAAGCTCGCGCCAGAGCCACCCGTTGCCGCTGACCACCGGAAAGTTGCGACGGATAGCGATCGCCCAGACCGTTTAATTGCACCAGGTCTAACAACTCTTCCACTCGGGCTTTCACCTTAGGGGTAGGAGTTTTCCGGAGTTCCAGGGCAAAGGCAATGTTTTTGCGTACCGTCATGTGCTTAAACAACGCATAATGCTGGAACACAAAGCCAATATGGCGATCCTGCACACTGCGGTTCGTCGCATCTTCTCCAGTTAGCCAAATTCGTCCTGTATCCGGAGTTTCCAAACCAGCAATCAGCCTGAGTAAGGTAGACTTTCCAGATCCTGAAGGACCTAGTAACGCCACCAATGAACCACTTTTAATTTCCAAATTAACCTGGCTAACTGCCTGAAAGCTACCAAACTGCTTGGATACGTCTTCAACTACAATGCCCACGGCAGTGACCTCAGCGACGAAGAAAGTCTCACTATATAAATAATCCCAGTTTTGTCTTGGATATAAATCCCGGTTCTTTGATGGGATTACTGTAGTTTTATAACATGAACTGCTATCCCCAGTTTCAGGATTTGCTGTGATTTTGCCAGATCCAAATAAATTTAAACTTAACCTTCACGATCGCTTTGACGCATAACCAGTCAATTTCTATCCGAAACTATCTCAACAGAATTCGGTGACGATCGAATCCGTATCTTAGGATCTTGCTCTAGAATAGAAAGGTTGTGAAGAATTAATCTCCTCTGTCATGGCTGTTCCTAAGAAGAAAACCTCCAAGTCTAAGCGCGATATGCGTAAGGCAACCTGGAAGCGCAAAGCGGCACTGCAAGCCCAAAGAGCCCTATCTCGTGGCAAATCGATTTTGACCGGACGCGCAGAGGGCTTTATCTATCCTCAAGATGACGCAGAGGACGAAGAAGAAGCCTAACCTAATCGATACCTGATTATGGATCGCAGTCGATCCTGACCAGGCATTGAATCAGCAGTTCACTGTGAAGATGCTACAGGTACATCGCAATGCCGGGAAAGTTCTTCCATAAACCAGGACCAGAGCTACGCGATCGCGTTCCTCCAGGTCAGCACCTCACCAACGGCTTCCCAGTGCTGACCTATGGAGACACCCCTCAGGTCAGCACAACAGACTGGAGATTGAGAGTGTGGGGTCTGGCAACGGAAGTTAGCTTTACCTGGCAAGATGTAATGGCAATGCCACAAAGCGACTTTACTGCCGACTTTCACTGTGTCACCACCTGGTCAAAGCTAGATGTGCAATGGACGGGGATTAAAGTCACGGACTTCATGCGCCAGGTTGAGCTTGATCCCCAAGCGATGCACGTCATGGCACATTGCTATGGCGACTACACGACGAATATCTCAATCGACGATTTTTTGCGGGAAGAGAACTTTTTTGCCCATACTCTATTTGGCGAACCCCTACCGGCGGATCATGGTGGCCCCATGCGGTTGGTTGTACCTCACCTGTATGCCTGGAAGAGCGCTAAATGGATTAATGGGTTAGAATTTCTTGGTCAAGAAGAGCTGGGCTTTTGGGAGCGCAATGGCTATCATCGCCGAGGAGAACCCTGGGCAGAGGAACGCTACAGTAGTCGGTTGGCTGTTTAGACCCCATCTCAACGACTAAGAACCAGAATTAGCCAAAAGGACGTTATGCCAGATGATGTTGCGCCGATCGCTCTATCAGAGCGGGATCAAGCTATGGCTCAACAAGAGGATGCCTCATTACCATCTCTGAGAAGTTTTGAGGGCTTCGTGTCGCGATCGCTGCCTGCCGTACCATTACAACAACTTTCGCCTGCCGCTTTAGCTTACCTGGGAGATGCCGTTTATGAGCTTTACATCAGACAGTACTATCTGGTTCCGCCCAAACGCATCCAGACCTATCACAATCAGGTGGTAGCTCAGGTACGGGCAGAACAGCAGGCAATCCATCTGCGATCGTTGTTACCTCACCTCACAACTACTGAATTGGATATTCTGCGCCGAGGTCGGAATGCGGCAACGGGCAAACCAAAACGGGTGGACTCCGAAACGTATCAGCAAGCCACTAGTTTAGAAACCTTAATTGGTTATCTTTATCTCACCGATCCCCAGCGCTTAATGGTGCTATTAACTCAGCTAGAACTGAATGCTGATCTGGTGTGACTCAGCCGCTTCAATCATTTCAGCCTCATCACTGATCTTTTAGATTTAGTCCTCTCCTTCATCCTTTATTCTTGGCAGCATCATGGCTCTTAACAAAAAGCGTCCTTCCGATTCTCAACGTCGTTCCTCTGGTCAGCGGTCGGCAAAATCAAGCGATCGCCCCTCACCTCGCTCCGATCGCTATACCGAACGGGATCGCCCCTCACCTCGCTCTGAACGGAGTGGTGATTCTGAGTTTGGTCGCTCCGCCAAACGGTCTAAACGGGATGGCGATCGCAACTTTGATCGCACTGATCGTCCGGCTCCCCGTTCCGATCGCAACTTTGATCGCACTGATCGTCCGGCTCCTCGTTCCGATCGCAAGTCTGAGCGATTCGATCGATCGGAACGCCATGATGACCGCCCCTCCTCGCATCAGGCAGAACCCTCCTTCGATCGTCCGGCTAAACGCGCCGATCGGAATGATGCGCGTCCCCGCAATCAGTTCAAAGGGGGCGATCGTCCGGCTAACAAATTTGGTGGTAAGCCAAACGCTCAGAAGTCTCACCATTACCAGCCAGCCCCAGCCTATCGAGCAGCATCGAGCGATCGAGCCATTATTGATCTGACAGTACCTGAATCAGAGCGATCTCATCCTGGAGAGACTGAATCTGAAGAACTGATCTATGGTCGTCATCCAGTATTAACAGCATTGCAAACCGAGCGCAACTTGAATCGGCTCTGGGTCACTGCCCGACTGCGCTATGATCCCCGCTTCCATACCTTATTACTGCAAGCCAAAGCAAATGGCACAGTAATTGATGAAGTGGAACCGCGTCGCTTAGACCAACTAACTCAAGGCGCTAACCACCAGGGGATCGCGGCTCAAGTCGCTCCGTATGACTATATCGAGCTCGGTGATCTGATCGCTAAAGCGAAAGCGACATCTGAACATCCGGTGTTTGTGGTTGCCGATGGGATCACTGATCCCCACAATCTAGGCGCAATTATTCGGACTGCCGAAGCGTTAGGAATGCAGGGCTTGATCATGCCGCAACGGCGGGCGGTTGGGGTAACAGCCACAGTGGTAAAAGTAGCCGCCGGGGCGTTAGAACACTTCCCCGTTGCCCGAGTGGTGAATCTAAGTCGGGCATTAGAAGACCTGAAAACCGCCGGTTTCTGGATTTATGGGATGTCAGCCGAAGCCAGTCAACCGATTCATACTGTGCAGTTTTCTGGTGCGACAGCGATCGTGATTGGGTCTGAGGGTGACGGTTTGAGTTTGCTGACGCAACGCACCTGTGACAGCCTGGTGTCAATTCCGTTGAAAGGCAACACTCCCAGCTTAAATGCTTCTGTGGCAACGGGAATGGTGTTATACGAAATTCATCGGCAGCGAATCTCTGATACTCTACGACTGAATAGATTAGAAAAAGCTATCTAGTTGAAAAAGGGAGAGGTCGCAGAGTATAACAAATCATGAAGAAGATCCGCGTCAGAACGTTTGACTCGCAAGGTAGCTCAATAAATCACTGGTTGAATTTACAGGACAGCAATGCAAGAACCTTTGACAAATCTGTTAAATCTGATTGGTTTAGCCTGGTGGGTTGAAATTACAACGGATCTGCCTAGTTGCACCTATTACTTTGGACCGTTTGTCACTTCTCAGGAAGCCGAAGAGCATCATTCCGGCTACCTGGAAGATTTACAGCAGGAGGGGGCACAGGGAATTACCGTCGTGATTAAACGGTGTAAGCCGACGAAACTGACGATCGAACCGGAAGAAGAGGAGAACGATGATCCCAAGATCTCTCCTCAGTTTAGAGGGCAGTTTCAGCCATAATCGCAGTCACCAGGAACCAATTGCCAGCCAAATTGACTTTGCCCTCCATGGTCACCCATTGTTCCGGACTCAACTCAGCCAGTTTCTGATCCATGTTAGGATCGAGGGCTACTAAGCTAAAGGTGCGATCGCTGAAGGATTTGGGAGACTCTACGCCTAGCGTATAGGTTTGGGTTTCGGTTCGTCGGAAAATTCCAGTCAAGGTCTGCCAGGTTGTGGATGAATTTACCAGGTGAGTTTTTGAGATCACAGGTGGCTGTGGCAACGGACAGTTGCCTGTCGCTGGATAAGCATCGGGGTGGTCAAGGTAATATCGTTGCCACGTTAACCACTCGGGATGGTTTGGCAGCAGGTTAAAGAAGGGGATGACCGCCGCTGGGGCGCTGCGATCGATGAGTAAGGCTTCCTGAAGCGATCTAACCTCTAAGTCTCGGGGCTGACAGTTCTGCTCTACACATAGGGCGGCTGCCATGCCTGCCGCTTGTCCAATCCCTAAAACCAAGGGCTGTAAGCGGGTGGCTCCATTAGCAATGTGGGACACCGAAATATTTTTTTCACAGACGAGAAAGCCATCAGTTGTGGCAGGAACTAAGCTGCGATAGGGAATGGTAAAGGGCGTACCTGTCCAGCGTCCACCCCAGCGCAAAGACTTGGGCTTCAGCGGAATTTCGCCACTGGGATAATGATGATCGTTGGCATAGTTGCCGATCGCGATCGCATCACAGACATTCTCGACGCGCATACAGCCTTCTGCCCACACGGTCACGGGTAATGAGGCGGCTGATCCTCGGGCGATCGGTAAAATATCCTGTTCTCGAACTGTGGTCAGTCCCTTTAACCGCCGACTTTCGCGGAAGTAGGGATGTAGGGCATAGGCTCCGCCACCAAATGAGGTGGGCAAGGAGGGAAAAATGTCGGTTGCTAGCCCATACCGTTCGCCCAACCGAGTTTGGATGTACCGGGCGAAACTTTGACTGTGCCAACAGGCTTCTTGCAAAAATTGCTGCTGTTCAGTTGGGGAACCGATTAAGCGATGGACTCCTTCCCCATAATCATTGCCATGAATCGGCCAGTTAATCATGAAGCGATCGCCCGCCCAGCGACCGTAGTTGAGAAACTGTTCCCCACCATAGTTCTCCCAGGCTTCCTGAAACAGGGCAGGATTGTGATTCGGAGGGATGGGGATTTCTGGGGCTGATTCCCCTTCCCCATAGTCCTGCATCACCACGACCCAAGTGGGAGCCTGGACTGGATAGGTTTGGGTCAGGCTATTGGTTGTGAGTGGGGCACTCGGTTCACCAAATTCTGCCTGTAGCTCCCAACCCCAACGGTGCGGCATCTCTGCCAATGCCAGCAGATCCCCTAACTCGGTGCCATCGAGAATTACTTGGGCAGCGATCGTGTAGTCGGCAAATCGAACACCCGTGATGCGATCGTTCTGTTGCAGCACTTCTAACGGGATCTGTCCGGAGATCCAGTGTAAATTGGGCAGTTCCGCCACCCAATCGGCAAAAATCTGGGCCCCGATGCGCGGATCGTAAGTGAAGAAGCTGACCCAGCCCTGATCTAAGCCTCCCGGTTGGCGACGTTCTAATTCTTGTAAGAAGGCTCCCCAAATTCCGGTTTGGAAGGCGGCTAACTCATTGCCATCGGGAGCCGATACTCCGGCACTGGTCAGCATTCCGCCTAACCAGGGAAACTCACTCACCAGAATGGTGTTTGCACCGCGTCGTGCGGCTTGAATGGCGGCGGCTGTTCCTCCTGTACCACCACCGACCACCAGTACATCTGCTATTAAAGTCTGCATGAGTCTAGCCGTAAATCATCAGTTCTAGGCTTAGATAATAGGCTGAATTTAGTCACTCTCTCAGCGAATCTGAAAACTACCAATATTTCAGACGTTCAGCAATTCGCTCACGATGATTCATCTGTAACAGCTTAACTGTTGTCCGCCCCTCAGGAGTCAAGCCTTCTAGGGTGGCTTCTACAACTTTAAAGTGGTCATCCCAGCGTTGAGTACGAGGGTTGAAAAGGAAACTAAACTTTCCAGTCTGTGGATCAAATGGGCCTAAATCAGATCCCTTGTAGCGATTACACCGCCAGCACGTCAGTGCCAAGTTATCTGCCTCGGTTTTTCCCTCGTGCTTTTCTGCGACAATGTGATCTACTTCATGGGGAAAGAATGCAATACCTTTCGGTATTAAACAGTATTCACATCGATCGCCAGCCCGTTCTTCAACCAATCGGCGCAGAGCTATAGGAATATAAGTTACGCTCATTCAGTCTGAACCAGATAGGGTAAGTTACCTGACTTGAGCATAATTACCAAATGTTCAATTCGCTCATATTCATCTAATTCTTGGGCTTCAGCAGAGGTTAAGTCACCTGTCTTACTTCGGTTTAAAAGAGTCCGCAGACGCTCCTGCATCTCTGGAGTCGGATGAAAGTCAGCGATTTGCTGTGGGGTGGGAGAACTGATTAGAAAATCCAGAATATAACGGTAAATATGGGCTGGAACAGCAGGCTGTTGCAAGCTCAGAGCGAGGAGTTCCGGGAGACGATCGCCCATCTGAGCTAGTTGTTCAGATAACTCTGTTGAGACTTCCAATGTGATCTTTGGCATTCAAGAACCTCCTCATTAATTAATGATTCCTAAAGTAGGATTAAAGTCAGGTATAAAAATATTCTATAAATAGCAGAGAAATTCAACACTCCTAAGGCTAAAATTCTAGGATTTATTCCTTCTATTCAAAAAAGCAGAAAATTTATCAGTAAAAGTATATATGTATTCTATTAATGCCTTAGTGAACTCAATAATATCGATTGCATCCATCTCAGAAAAAGAAATATTAACATCGTGAGCAGCTTCATTTCCTGAGATTCTTAATGCATCAGCCCATTCAAACAACCTTCTTTCTATAATCCCATCATCTTTCATCTTCTGTAGAGAAGACTTCAAATCCCGTGCTTTGGCTCCATGGTCTACACAAATCCCCTCTAAAGTTTTTCGACACATAAGGACTGATGCAGTAAAAGCTTTTGCTCTCAGACAAAGCAATGCTTCTCCATAAGCCTCCTTTATTGCTACTGGCAGATTAGAATTAACCTTAATAAATGAAGCTGGAAATAGCATAGATTCAGATGCATTTTCAAGTTCTGGAGCTTCCATACCATAGCTTTTATATAGCTGCCATTCCTGAATTAGAATTGGATGTTCACAATTTAAGCATTTTAGAAAGAAATAATCATAATAACTGAAGTAGACATCATCGTACTCATCACCATCTATTCGCCTATAGTGACTAACTACTTCTGCTTGCACTATCGTTTTACAGTGTTCACAAGAAACCTTCCGATTTTGCATAACACTTTCTCTTATTGCTCAGTTACACATACATGCTAGTTCTAAATTCTATAGGTACTTAAAATTTTCAGGATTACTTCAATAGCATGAAAACTAGCTGTTGTAGAGGAAATTAATAAATGTGACTCTAGCAGATGAAGACTTTTTATCCCTCTTGTCGTCAGATCCAATGGCAGAAAGGACGTAACGAATGGTAAAGTCTGCTGTGGAGGGTCTTGAGGTTTTTGGTATGAAAGCGCAGGTATTTCGCGGCGTAAATCAACTCAGTTACGAAGACGTGCCGATGCCGGAACTGTTGCCGGATGAGGTGATGGTGCAGGTGCGGGTAGTTGGGTTGTGTCAGTCCGATATTAAAAAAATTCGCTATCCGTTGTATGAGCCACCCCGAATTTTTGGACATGAAACGGCAGGCACAATCTCAGCCGTGGGGTCTGAGGTGAAAAATTGGCAGGTGGGCGATCGCGTGGTGGTGCTGCATCACATTCCCTGTATGCACTGTGCCTACTGTTTGAACGAAAATTTTTCCATGTGTGATGTCTACAAGAACATCACGACAACGGCGGGATTTGCCCCTAGTGGCGGTGGGTTTGCAGAGTATGTCAAAGTGCCCGGTCACATTGTCCGCAATGGGGGACTGATTTCGATCCCGGATCAGATTACGTTTGAGCAAGCCAGCTTTGTGGAACCGACGAATTGCTGTCTGAAAGCGGTGAAGAAAGCTCAGATTGCTCCCGGTCAAACCGTTCTGATTACTGGAGCCGGGCCGATCGGGCTGATGTTCATCATGCTGGTGAAATACTTTGGCGCGAAGGCGATCGCCACCGACTTACTCCCCAGCCGAATTGAAAAAGCCCTGGCAGTGGGTGCTGATGCGGCGTTTGATGCCCGTGATGCTGAGCTGCCGAGTAAAATTCAGGCGATGACAAACGGGATGGGAGCCGATACCAGCCTGATCGCCGTTCCCAGTGAAAAAGCCTTTTTCCAGGCACTCGACTGTACTCGCAAAGGCGGCAAGATTCTATTCTTTGCCGAATTCCCGGATGAAGTGGAGATTCCGATTAATCCCAATATTCTCTATCGCCGGGAAATTGACCTGATGGGGAGCTATAGTTCGTCCTATCGGGTGCAGGCGTTAGCGGCAGATATTGTGTTTAACAAGGAGATTGATGTGGATGCGCTGATTAGCGATCGCTATCCGCTCAGTGATTTGGCTAAAGCGGTGGAACAAGCAGTTTCGCCAACTCCAGACACTTACAAAATTCTGTTGTATCCCTGATAAGGAAACTACTTGCATTCAAACGCGGCGATCGCAGGATGTTTAGAATCTAGCAGTTGATATAGTGTGGCTAGAGCCGTTGGCTGATGCTGCACATGCGCCTGAATAAATAGACCGATCGCCTCTGCGATGAGGTGGCGTAATTCGGCGGCAGGTTGGGTAGCGGGGAAGTCGAGAAACGGTCGAGCGGTCGTGTCATCGGGATCCGCGATCGAAAAATGATTGGCTCCCTCTAGCAACAGCAGATAACTATCCTTTCTGCCTCCCGCGATCGCCTCTTGAAAGGTACGCCGAATCGGAGTCGTTGGATGTTCCCAGGTGACCCCATAGCGATGGCTACTGTTAGCAATCACGCCATCACAGGTGCCGCCGATCAACAAGAGGGGTAAGGTATCTGAGAGCGGTAGGATGGTGCTGGGAGGATAGCCTAACTGTACGGTGGCGGCGGTATGGGCAGCATAGGCAAAGGCGGCGACAACCGGGGGGAAGAATTGGGGATTGGCATTCTCGATCGCGACGGTTCCGCCTGCCGAATGTCCGCCCAGAATGACTTGATTTAAGTCGAGCAGCCCTGCCAAAACTCCATCAGCTTGTAACCGGGCTAATTCTGCCAGCAGGGTAGGTAAGGCTGAAGCGGTCGGAGCTTTGCCGTACATCTTGGGCGTGATCATGGGCAGGTCAATCCCAGGAGTGATAGCCACCATCCCAGGAAAGTTTTCGGCAATCCAGGTAAAGGTGACAACCACCAGTCCCCGATCGGCTAATTGAACTGCCAGCCATTGATACTGTTCCGACCCACAGTTAAACCCATTGAAAAAAACGACGATTGGAAAGGGCGATCGCTGAGCATCTGCCGGAACAATTCCTATGTTCTGTTCCTGATTACTCCCCGACATCTGGGCTGGGTAAAACACCTTGAGGTGAATGCTGTTATAGGGCGCAGCCGCGTTTGCCACGGTAGCCGATCGGAACAATGCTCGGACACTCATAAGATTCCAGTACCTACCACTATAAATATGGTGATATAGATCTTTAGTTATTTCACAATTTTATCAATAAAAAAATTACTAGCATCACTAGCCTTGCCTACGTCCAATCCTCGATAGGTAAACCGACAATTCGCCCAAAGTCATTACTGTTTCGAGTCAGTAGAATCGCTTGATTTACCCGCGTGATTGCTGCAATTTTCAGATCCATTGTGCCCAACCGAGGATACATTGTTCTGAGAAGCTGAAATTCTCCGATACTCACGACCCAAGCGCATGGCTTCCTCATAAGTAGAGTCATCGGCAAATGTTCCGGCAATTTGCTCCCACCACGGTCTAGGAGATAGCCCGGTTTCTATCTTGGTTTTCAGCCGGGCCACTTCAGCTTCTAAATAAGCTAGCCGCTCTTCTAATTGCTCTGGCATTGATGATAGCCCTCTCTAAATCTCAACCTTATTCCGATCGTAAATCACTAATTGGGATCTTGCATCCTATTACTACTAATCAAACTCTATATCTACTCCCAAATTAGCTAAACAACTCAAAATCTTTATAGATTGTTCTCAATAATTCTATCCCAAAATTAATAAGGTGCTTACAATAAAAATAATTAGGAGTGAAATTCAATCCTCCCAAATGATATAGGTTATGCTCACTTAAATAGCGGTATAGTTCCTCATCAATAGGTATGTAGATAATACCATCCTCACCTAAATCCACCTGTACACTATGTTGGCTTTTAGTAGGCTTTGGAATTAGAAGCCCCCCTTCATGAACTAACTTGTTACGAATTCTGCCAATTTTGATAAGCTCTTGCCAATGTACATCATGAATTTTATAGCCTGCGGATTTATCTAAAAATTTATAAGCTCTTCTAATTCCTTCTCCATAGCGTAAATCATCTTGAATTGAAACAGCTACTTTAAGCTCAAGGATTTTGCATAGGCTAATTAACTCATGTTCAATAAGTGAGTACCAGCTTATCAAAAAACTAGAGAAGAGTAAGATCGGAAGATTACTACCTATCTCAATCAAATCATCTTCGTAAAAATTTTAAAATTCTGCTTTCTCCTCTTCATTCCTATTCTCAGCTAATGCTTCAAGATCAGCCGTAAGTTGCTTTTGGTCAGCTTGTATAACAGCATTCATGCCGTCAAGATATATTGACATTTGTTCTAGCTTAGCAATAGCAACTCGACAACTCAATTTTTTCCACAAAGTCATGATCCTTTAAACACTAAATTAGTAGAGATACTAGCCTTATGCGATTTAACACTACTTTCATTATTAAGAGTTTTGAAGTGTTGACATCTCTATCCAACCAAGATAAATGATTACTAACTAAATCGTTGCTTGAGTCGGGATAAGCGGTGGAGTTGTTTGGCGAGGAAGGGGTGGGATAGGCGGAGCTTTTTACTGATTAGGCTGCGCCACGATCGCGGATCACGATAAGCGATCGCTTGCCCCTGGTAAATTTGTTTAGCTAGTTGGCGAGTGGAAATATCGACTACTTCGTATAAACACTTTTGGTTTGGAGTGGACAGCATGGGTTTGTAGTAGAGGCAATCAGCAAAAAAGTAGTGTGTCACCTGGCTGTGGCGAGTGCGATCGTGATCCAAAATGGGGCTACCGCCATGCAATAAATTGGCTGACCAAATTAAGGCTTGACCTTGACGAACTGATAATTCCACTCGCTCTAAACCATGTTGCAAAATTAGGGATTGCATGTAATCTTCGTATTTTCCGTAGTTGGCATAACCGGGAGTTAAGCCGATATTTTGAAACTCGACGATCGGCAACTTATGGCTGCCTGGATAATAATGAAGTGGACCATTATAGAGATCAATATCTTCTAGAGCCACCCAAACACCACACATATAGCGCTCTGGCAGGGAATGAAAATGAATTGTGTCGCTGTGGGTGCGTTGCTGAGTGCCAATGGGAAAATTTAACGTCTGAAAGGGAATCGGACGACGTTGATAAAAGACTTCCAATAACGCCAGAATTTGCGGCTGAATCGCGATCGCCCGCACTGCCTGATTAAATAACCAGGCATCCTGAATGCGTGACTGACCCCGATACTCGGTTGCCAACCCTTGAATGATCTCCTGACTGTGGCGATCGAAATCGGGCATTTCCAGATCAATCACCACATACCCATAGTCGGCATAATGCTGGACTAACGCTTTCGTCCGAGCATCGAGCGGCGATCGTGCCAGTAGTTCGGGAAAGTTAGGTGAATCAAGCCAGGGAAGCTCTTGGGGGCTAAGAGTTTGCATAGGCGGTACTGAGAATTCCCAGATGCAATTCAGGAATTTGGATGATGTCCCACGTTACCGCGATCGCTGAACTCTGTTTGACACTCTCCGAGCTAAAGCAGCGGAGATTCTAGACATTGTTCTGCAATGGGCTAAAGCCGTATTACTTCACGCATTCTAGCTGACCAGTTTCTACGTTTCTGGGGACGTGTCAAAGCGCCCCTACACACTCATCCCACAGACTAGCCGTGAAAATTGCGCTTACTTTAATTAGTTGCTTTCGTTCGCGAGTCCACCATGTTTCATCAATCCGACTCACTCATCAGTCTGCCATTATTTGCCAGTGGTTTAGTCTTAGTCTGTCAAGGACAGCTAGTGTCTTACTGTGCCGGGATCGCTCCGCTGCTAGACTGGTTCTACATGAGGGTGGTTATTCGTACTTGTTCAGCGACTTTATTGTATCAAACTGGCAGGTTAAAACCCGCGATTGCGTTTCATCCCCAGCTTAAAAGACTAGGGTTCTCACGCTCGAATTTTACAGCCAATTTGAGCAATCTGCGCGATCGGGCTTAACAGTATTCCGAAATGTCCTCACCGCAATCATCTGCTAAATAGGAAAGCGCTCGGAAGCGGAGTCCTACTAATTGCTCATAGAGCGGATTGAGCTTGCACATGGGCGGAATGTGAACAATTTTATGTCCAAACAATTTAATATCCCGCTCAAATGGGCATTGGGGCGGAATCAATTTACACAAAAACCGGGCTAACTTCGGATCGTGAACTTCCATCCCATCCAGCCAATCGCGGACTGGATGCAGTAGATCCACAGCATGATCGCCCGATCCTGGCGGTTGTAATCCAGAAACGACTCCAGTATTTATCGCTTCAGAGGTTTGAGCCTTTGCCAGATCTTGCAGAGTAGTTCGCAGGACTTGTAATATTTCCGTCTGCACTCCTAATGCCTGACAGAATTGTTCTAACAGGTCATCTTCACAGGTTGAGTACACGCCATCTGCCAGAGCCACCATAACGGCGGTGCGGAGAAAGTTTTCGGCGAGATCCGGATCGTGACCTAGAACCCGAGCAAGGTCTTGGGGAGAGATCGGTTCCAGGGCTTGCGATCGTTCTGCCTCCGTCAAATCCTGGTGTAGAACGCTGGTGATCAGGTCTTGTTCCTCGTCATCAAAGTGACCATCCGACCAGGCGATCGTCAACAGTCCCCGCAACCATATCGCCACTTGTTCGCTGGTATACGCCGATTGAGTCGTGCTAGTCATTTTTATTTCAACCATGCACTAAAATTCCCAAATCGATTCTAACCTCTCAGGATTACTGAGTGGCGATACACTAAGAGACTAAAGCAATCATCAAGGAGCACCAGTGAGTTTACGTGAATTCGGGCTACTGCTCATTACCGTATTTATTGGCATAACTGGACAGTTTTTTCTTAAACTTGGTGCGATCAAACTGGGCAAGGTCAGTGCGTCCAACATTGTCAACCATATCCTGAGTATTGTCCTGACTCCGGAACTGCTGATTGGACTCACGTTTTATGGTCTCAGTGCAGTGTTCTATATCTTGTTAATGACCCGAATTAACCTGAGCGTGATTGGGCCGGCGGTCTCAATGGGTTATATTTTTTCAGTGTTAATGGGCTACTACTTCTTTAAAGAGCCAATTACCTTCCGGCATTTAGTCGGCTTAGGATTGATTGCCTGTGGAGTAGTTTTGGTTGCCTGGAAAAAATAATTTGGTAGGGTCAAAGATAGTTGCGTAACACATCGATCGTTGCCTGTCCGGTATAGTCCCAACTGAATTGCGTGGCTCTGAGTAATCCGGCGCGACGTAATTCTGCACAGGCTCCCGCATCTTGAGCCAGGGTTGTCATTGCCTGGGACATAGCCGCAACATCGGTCGGATCAATTAATAGGGCGGCATCACCCGTGACTTCTGGAATGGATGACAGATTGGAGGCAATTACGGGAGTTCCACAGGCCATCGCTTCCAAAACGGGTAGACCAAAGCCCTCCCAGAGGCTAGGAAACACTAAGGCGATCGCTTGATTGATCACCGTGGGTAATTGCTCATAGGCAACATAATCTAAAAACTTGACCCGATCGCTCAGTCCGAGTGCTTGAATTTGCTGTTCCAGGTTGGGTAAATACCGCCGATCGTTGGGGCCCACTAGCCAGAGTTCGTAGTCAGTGCGATCGGGCAGGGCGGCAAATGCTTCAATTAAGCGCTGCACATTTTTGTAGGGATCGAGCCGACCAACATACAGAAAGTAATTCAGGGTGGGTAGGTTGAGAAACCGAAAATTACTGGCATCGTACCCTAAGGGAATCGGGGTAATCTTCTGTGCCGAAATTTGATGAAATTGCTGAATATCTTGAGCCGTAGCGACTGAATTGCAAAGAATATGTTCTGCCTGATTTAATACCCGGGGCACATAATGCCGATGGTAGGACGTTAAGGGAGAAAACCGTTGCGGAAATCGCAGGGGAATCAAATCATGAACGGTGACAATGTAGCGACAATCGGAGGCTAAGGGGGCTTCCGGTACCGGAGAAAATAGTAGGTTGGCTTGCAGTTCTCGATAGAGTTTAGGCAGTTGGGTTTGCGTCCAGGTTAATCGTTTTAAGTGTCCCTGACTGCCCTGGTCAGAGGTCATCTCTGCCGGAATTTCATGGCAGTGCTGTGGATCAATGACCTGAGCCGCCGACTCCATAAATACCGAGGAAACCAGTAAGGTTGGCGACAGCGATCGCAGGTGAGGAAACAGATTTTTGGTATAGGTGGTTAAACCCGTTGGTTGAACGGACAGCGTGGCTAAGTTAACCAGAAGTGAACTACTCAAAATGCCGATTCCGCTTGAGATAGGTGCTGATACCCTGAAGTTTAGCGATCGCAATTTGGGGCTGGACTGGCAATAACACAAGGGCATGGAACGCCAACCGCAGCAATCGCCACCCTAGTGCTAGCCTACCAGCATATCGCTCTAACGTTAACAGGTAGCTAAAGGTACTGTAGCGAAATTTAGCCGACAGATTGCGATCGCTAATCGACGATGGTTGGTGAATGACTCGAATCAAATTTGTGATGCCGACAGAATATCCTACCTGCCGATAGCGCTGACAAAAATCCACGTCTTCGTAATATAAAAAATAAGCTTGATCAAATTGGGGGCAGCTAGAGAATTGCTGCAAATTCAGCAACATACTACAGCCTGTCACCCAGTCACACGGCACATAATCAGGATTTGAGCTGTGTGCAAATCGATCGGTGGTCAGAATCGCTCCCGTTTCAGTCATGAATTGTCCCCCGGTGAACCAGGGCTGACCATTGGGTTGATCGACCACTGTCCCGACGATCGCCAATTCAGGATGATTTTGAAAAAAGCGATCGACTTGGATTAAGGCATCTTCCGGTAATGTTGTGTCGGGATTAATTAACCAGACGATCGCAGAACGCTCTTGTTGATAAACCCATTGCAAGCCTAAATTACAACCCGCTCCAAACCCTAAATTCTGCTCAGCCTCTAATATGACAACTGATACTCCAGCTAGTTTTTGAATCTGGCGATCGTCCGGAGAATTATTGACAATTACTAACTTGAAATTTGAAGCTTTAGTAGACTTAATTGATACCAAAAGCTGAGCAATTAAATCTGTTGAAAAGTAATTAACTGTAATTAGATAAATCACAGGGAGGTTGTCTCGTTCAGAGGATGCTTTAAAAGTATCAAAGTGATTGCACTTGCCCCCTTTTCTAGTATGCCTGTAGGGCTATAAGCCCCCCAATTCTGGGGGACTTTGAATCCGGTTCCCCCCAGAATTGGGGGGCTAGGGGGGCGGTTCAGGTAACGATTTTGACTTTTCAAACACCCTCTCATGCCTTTAACTTAATTGTTTGAGTTCTAGGAGCATTTTGCGGAGGCTTTGTCGCCAATGGGGTGGGGGTGATCCTAATAACTGGGTGGTTTTCTGCAACGACAACACTGAGAAGGCAGGACGACGTGCCGGAGTGGGATAGTCTGCTGTGGGAATTGGAATCACTCGCTGGATTTTGAGCGGAAATCCTAGCGCTGCCGCTTCTTCAAAGATGGCGATCGCGAAATCGTACCAGCTACATACGCCGCTATTGGTGTAGTGATAGGTGCCTGCGGTGTCGGGACTGAGTTGGGGTAAAAATTGGGCGATCGCGGTTGCCAGATCCAATGCCCAGGTGGGTGAACCAATTTGATCCGCGACAACTCGTAGTTCTTCGCGATCGGCTCCCAGGCGCAACATGGTTTTGACGAAATTTACCTGACCTTTGGCTCCATAGACCCAGGCAGTCCGAATAATCATGTGCAGTGGACAATTGGCTCGGATCGCCTCTTCCCCCAGTAGCTTCGAGCTACCATAGGCTCCCAATGGCTGGGTCGGATCGGTCTCTCGATAGGGGGTGCTTTGACTGCCATCAAACACATAATCGGTGGAGATGTGAATCAAGCCGATGTTTCGTTGGTGGGCAACTTCTGCCAGAATTCCGGGGGTCGTACCATTGACCAGATTGGCTAACTCTAGTTCACTTTCCGCCTTGTCTACTGCCGTGTAAGCTGCCGCATTCACAATCATATCCGGCTGCATGGATGTCACGATCTGCCGGACGGCATCAGCTTGAGAGAAATCCATCTGTTCCCGCGTCACCGCCACTACTTCCCCCAGGGGGGCTAAGGTGTGCTGTAACTCCTGACCGACCTGACCTGCTGCGCCTGTAAGTAAAATTCGTGTCATGGCAAAACCTGAGCATTTTAGGCAACCTTTTCCATTAAAGTCTGTTAGTGATACCCTAATGGAGGTCTACATAAAAACCTTATAATTATGCAACAGCAAGAATATTTAGCCAAGCTGTATTCCAACCGCTTCAACTACCAAGAACAGCAGGCTAAACTCAAACTTTGGAAGGTTTTGGTTAAAGAGTTTCTCCAAACGTATGTTGGCAAAAATTCGACTGTCCTCGATATTGGGGGTGGTTATTGCGAATTCATTAATCAGGTACAAGCTAAAGAAAAATATTTGATTGACCTGAATCCCGATGCGAAACAGTTCGCTAACCCAGATGTTCAGGTCTTTAATATTGATATTTTAGATTCCAACCAACATCGCAGCTTGCCGTCAGGAGTCGATCGCATCTTTGTGTCTAATTTCTTTGAGCATTTACGCAGTAAGGAAGAATTAATCGAAGTCTTGGCATTTTGCTTTAAGCTGCTCAATCCCGGCGGCAAATTGCTGATTATTCAACCGAATTTCAAGTATGCGGTTAAAGAATATTACGACTTTATTGATCACCATCTGCCGATTACCCACATTTCTCTAGAAGAAGTTTTAAAAACGATCGGCTTTCAAATTGAAACCATGATTCCTCGCTTTCTGCCCTTTTCTACCAAAGGCAGACCGTCTTCCCCTACACTATTGTCCCTATATTTAAAACTCCCGATCGCCTGGAAATTCCTGGGAGCGCAAATGTTCGTTGTTGCTACAAAACCCTATTAAGGATGTCGGTAGATGCCCTGGTTCGTCAAGATTGAAGCGGGAATTGTGGATAAAACTATCTTCGATCAACATGTTCCTGCCCATAAAGAATTTGTTCGGGAATTAATTCGTCAGGGTCGTCATGCTCGCTCTGGCTACTGGGGTGGGGGCGGCGGTGGCATGTTGTTGTTTGAAGCCGCTTCGCTGGAGGAGGCAAGGGCGATCGTCGCCCAAGACCCCTTAATTCAAAACGGCTGTGTCACCTACGAACTCTATGAATGGCGAGTGGTGATCGAATGAGGCTAACTAAAGGCTTCCGAGAGATAATCGGCGGCGGCTTCCACTAATGCGATCGCATTTTCGTACACCATCCGGGTTGGGCCTAACACCCCCACACTGCCCACGGGAACGCTGCCCTTGCAGTAGGTCGATGAGATCAGGGTACAGGTGCGAATGGGTGCCAAGGGATTTTCGGAGCCGATGCGAATGCTGACCCGTCTACCCGGGGCTTCCGTTGGTGAGGGTTCAAAGATCAGGGGAACCAGTTGATCCTGTTCTTCCTCTAGCAGATGCACGATCGTTTGGACTTGCTGCACTTCCGAAAATTCCGGTTGCCGCAGCACTTCGGATAAGCCACTAATCATCAGTTGGGTGGTGGCGGGAGCTTGGGAACGGCGGGAGAGTTCCGTTAACACGGTGCGTAGCATGTCACCATAGCGCTGAAACTCGCGATCGAGTTCTGTCCAGTCCAGGGTTGCCAGTTCCGCTAAGGGGCATTCCCGCAGGTGACTATTCAAGAAGTTGGACAGGAGTTGTAACTCTCGTTCCAATAGCTCGGGGTCGGGTATGGTATGGTCGGCGATCGGCGGCAAGTCCAGTAAAACCGACTGGGTTTCGTAGGAATCGGTGACAAAAATCAGCATCACCCGCTTGGCATCCACCAGCACCAATTGCACATGGCGCAAGCGAGTTGTGGCGGTTTGAGGTAGGGTAATCAGGGCGATATAACCACTCACCGCTGCCAGAATTTGGGCAGCCCCCCGCAGCATCGCTTCCAGGCTCCAGTCTTCCCGGTTTAAGCGATCGCTGAGTAACTGTTCTACCTGAGAGTTAAATTCCGTGGCTGGTGTAATTAGTTTATCCACATAAATCCGGTAGCCCGAATCGGAGGGAATGCGTCCGGCGGAGGTATGAGGTTGGTAAAGTAAGCCGACCTTCTCCAGCACCCCCATCGCATTGCGAATCGTGGCAGAGCTGACACTAAGATTGAATTCTTTGACTAACGCTTCGGAACCAACGGGTTCAGCCGTCGCAATATAGTGGCGAACGGTTGCCCAAAGCACCTGTTGTTGGCGATTGGTTAAATTGACCTGGATAGACATTGAGGGTAAGAGCGGGATGCTAAAAGGGTTTTGAAGGAAAGCGAACAATGAATGCTCTATTGTCGCCTGAATTGGGAGGATGCACCGTAACAACGGTAACGCTCGTCATCAGGGATACACTGACGGCTTAGATGTAATCCTATCTTAGCGATCGGGGACTTAGGGCGATCGGGAGTCTCAGTATTGGGGAATCGTGGGATCAACCATGAGGGAATAGGCATCAATCCCGCCAGCAATATTCTTGACGTTGGTAAACCCCTGACTGAGTAACCACTGGCACATTTGCGCCGATCGCATCCCGTGGTGGCACAGTACGAGTGTTTCCTTATCTGGATCCAGGCGGGAGCGAATGTCACCCGACCATTCGGCAAACTGACTTAAGGGCAAGTTTTGAAACCCCTCCAGGGCTGCCATGCGTAACTCATGGGGTTCTCGGACATCGACAAGTTGCAAGGTTTCAGCCGCCTCGGCTTGCCGTCGAGCCAACTCCTCTACACTAATTTGAACGATCGATTGAGTAGACATAGCAATTGCATCAATAGGTCAATAGACTGCCGCGATCGCGGGAACCAACGCGACTGGATTGAAACTAATTTAGCGATCAAACGGGTTCTTGTCTAACTACTGACTGCATGGATCCAGTTATGGCGATTGCCTTCCAGGTAACGGCGATACATCGCACTATGAGGTAGTACCCGCAAAACTTCTTTGACGGTCGTGATTCCTTGGGTAACTTTGGCGATCGCGGCAACCCGGAAGGAATCAAAATTAATCTCACCCAGGTAGCGATAGAGTTGGGTCATTGAGCCTTCGTAAATAATCTGCCGAATTGTGTCGTCTACATTCAGCATTTCGATAATGGCTTCCCGTCCCATAAAGCCTGACTGGAAGCAACGAGCGCAGCCCCGTCCTTGCCGCCACTGCTCTGGTTGGGCTTCCTCCCAGCTAATGCCTAATACCTTTAGATCCGCCTCCGTTGGCGTGTAGGGTTCGGAGCAATGGGGGCAGATTTTGCGGACTAATCGCTGTGCCACAATTCCCAATAGGGCATCACTAATCAACCCTGGATCAGGGCCAATGTCTTTTAGTCGGGGAATCGCACTGACCGCATCATTGGTATGGAGCGTGGTGAGAACTAAGTGCCCTGTGAGCGCCGATCGAATCGCGGTTTCTGCTGTCTCGTGATCGCGAATTTCACCCACCATAATAATGTCGGGGTCTTGCCGCAAAATTGCCCGTAGTCCTGCCGCAAAGGTCATTCCGGCGGGTTCATGCACCTGGGTCTGAGTAATCCGAGGCAGAATATATTCCACCGGATCTTCGACCGTGACCACATTGACATATTCTGTGGCAACGGCTTGTAGGCTGGTATAGAGCGTACTGGTTTTGCCAGACCCCGTGGGGCCGGTAAAGATCACCATGCCCTGCGGTTGCTGTAACCAGCCTTTGTAGATCTCTAACGTATGCTCAGTAAAGCCCAGTTCTTCAATACTGGCAAAGGGGTTTTGGCGCGGTAGCAATCGGATCACGGCTTTTTCGCCACCGACACAGGGCAGGGTACTCACCCGCATATCCAACCCCAACTCCGACTCTCGTCCACTGGTGTAACTTTCTCCAATCCGGGCATCCTGGGGGCGACGACTTTCGGCAATATCCATATTGGACATCACCTTTAACGCCACGATCGCCCGCCGACTGATGTCTAACGGCAGGGTGGTAATGTCACGCAGAATGCCATCAATCCGATAACGCACTCGGAGTCCGGTGGGAACGGGTTCCAGATGAATATCACTGGCGCGGTTGCGTAAAGCGCCGGAAATCAGGGTTTTAATCCGCCCAATCTGATCGGCTGCCTTAGATAACAGTTCTGTCGTGACTTCGCTAATATCCTCCTGCTCCAGTTCGCCTGTGAGGGGATTCACAAACGGCTGGGCACTAATCTGGTTGCAATCCAAGTTCTTTGCCCGGTGCCAGGCGCGATAGCTTTTATCCGAGATCGGCACAATTTTGATATCGGTGAAAGTGCGATCGCTCAACCGCCGAATCATCTCCAGCGACAACGGGACTGGGCTACCCAAGTAGAAACAATTGCGCCACAGCAAGAGGGGAATTAACGGGGGCAGCGTACTGCGATCGGGGAACTCGCGAAAAAAGCGATAGCTCACCTCGGCATCCAGTAGGTTGAGCGAGACAATACCATCCTGATTCACTAACAGCATTAACGCTTGTTCACAGGTGACCTCACGCTGTTTAAGCTGTTGCCAGACCGACGATAGGGTAGATGGGGAGTTCATGGATGTTCGGGATGGTAGAGCAGAGGGGAGACTGTCTCTTATACACATCT